>JAXGNF010000037.1:0-22446 GCA_040768135.1 Thermoleophilia bacterium
GGCGGAGCAAGCTCCGACTACACTTGAGGTAGACGACGCCGGCTCATGAGGGCGGATTGCTCCATATCGAGGAGAGAGCGTGGTTCTTGGACTTCGTTCGGTTGCCTGAAAAAACTCAAGTCTTGAGCTTCTCGAAGGATGGTGAGGGATAGTCGGATGTCTAGACACGCTCCGTGAACGCGTGCGTGACCGCCTACGCGGCCGGCTGGTTGCCCTGCTGAGCGCAACAGAGGAGGAGGCAGCTCCAATCCTGGCTGCTTTGACCGAAGTCGAGAAGCTCGTCGTCGCCACAAAAGCGTTCTACACGGGCGAACTGGATGCGAGGTCGGTGGGCCCGGGGTCGGTCGGAACACTGGGATCCGTCGACCGGGGTGCAGCCGACTCGGTCGGCGTTGTGCTCGTGGTCACCGGGTGCGACAAAACCAATACGGCTCATGCACTCACGTGCCTCTTAGAGATCATGAGGCCTCTTCCCCGGCTGGTGATGCAGACCGGAATCGCCGGTGCCTTTGTAACAGGCTCTTTGGCCCCGGCCCCGGCTGTGGGGGACATTGTGTTGGCGCAGCGCGAAGCCTATGCCGACACCGGGAGCTCCAGCCCTGAGGGATGGCTGTCTGCGGCCGCCCTAGGCCTGCCGATCTTCGCCCCTGATGGTATAGAAAGGGGGGCGGAGTTTCCGCTGGATGCCGCTCTTGTCGGCGCCGCCAAAAGAGTGATAGAGGCGCTCGACTGGTCCGGTATCGAGGTCGCCGGGATGGGAGGCGCAGCCGGTGGGGCAGGAGCGGCGGGACCTCCGGCGACCTGGGTGGGTCTCTGCGTGACCTCGTCGCGGGTCACGGGTCTGAGTATCGAGGCCGAGACTCTGAGCGCGCGTTGGGGCGCGCTTGCGGAATCGATGGAGGGTGCGGCCGCCGCCCATGTGTGCGCGCTATACGGCGTACCTTTTTTGGAGATCAGGGGGGTCAGCAATCTGATAGTGGATCGGGACCGGTCTTCGTGGCAGGTGGAGCGTGCGGTTGCAGTTGCAGGGCGGGCCGCCGTGGCGGTTGTCGCGGCCCTGGACCGGCTGCCCTTGTGATCGGGGAGAGACAAATGAGTGAAGAAGCCGTATCGGAGGGTCTGCCCGAAATCCAACCCGGAGTCCATCCCGATATGCGGTCCGAGGTATGGCCCGAGGTGCGGTCCGAGGTGCGGTCCGAGGTGCGCTCCGGGGTGTGCTCTGAGGTACGACGGTCGGAGTCTGCCGTCCCATCAGGGCGGGGGCACTCAGGGAGCCCCCTCCGGCTTGCCTATTCCCCCTGTCCGAACGACACCTTCGTCTTTCGGGCCTGGGTTCAGGGCCTGTTGCCGGGAGCTCCGCCGGTAAGAGAACGACTCGAAGACATCGACACCCTCAACCAGTTAGCGCTGCAGGGCCAGGCCGACGTTATCAAAGTGTCCCTACACGCCTTTGCATATCTGCGGGACTCGTATGCGCTTGTACGGTCCGGGGGCGCCATGGGGCGGGGTTGCGGCCCTCTGGTCGTCGGACAGAAGGACGGTCGCCTCCGTCAGGCACCCTCGCCGGGGCGGGTGGCCGCTCTCGCTGACGAACTGATGCACGCCCGGGTTGCGATCCCCGGCGAACTGACGACGGCCGCGTTGCTGGTGGGGCTTTTCACGGGCGGGTTACGGCATTCCGTCGTCATGCCGTTTGACCGCATCATGCCCGCGGTGGTGGCGGGCGAGGTGGATGCGGGTGTCATAATCCACGAGGGACGTTTCACCTTTGGGTCATACGGGCTGCGTCGCTTAATCGATTTGGGAGAGTGGTGGGAAGAGACCACCGGGCTCCCTGTCCCGCTGGGAGGGATTGCCGTATCCCGGTCCCTCGACCGGGAGGTGCAGGCCCAGGTCGAGCAGGCCGTACGTGCGAGCGTCGAGTACGCCTGGGCCCATTGCGAAGAGACAATGGCGTACGTGCGCTGCCACTCCCAAGAGATGGATCCCGTTGTCTGCCGCGGGCATGTCGATCTTTATGTGAACGATTTCACTCTGGCCTATGGAGAAGAAGGGGTGCATGCCATCCGGCGACTGCTGGAGGCCGCCTCTTGTTCAGGTGTAGTCCCCACGTCTGAGAAGGGGCTTTTCTGGGACGAGTGAGGTAGCTGTTCGCGGGCACCGGACGAGCTGGAGCGTGTCTTGGTGCCGTCCGTCTGCCTGCCTGGGGGACGGGGCAGCCGTTGTGGCTACGCGCGGGTCTTCGGGTCCCCCTAGGGCTGCTATGCTACCGGTCTGATGCTCCATCTCACCGACATATCCAAATCGTTCGGCAGCCAGACGCTGCTCGACCAAGCTTCTCTGCACGTGAAACCGGGTATGCGGATAGGCGTTGTCGGCCCCAACGGGGCAGGTAAGACCACTCTGCTGCGACTCATCGTAGGGGAGATGTCGCTGGATGGTGGCGAGATCAGCGCGCGCAAGGACCTCCGGGTCGGCTTTCTTCCTCAAGAGATCGAGGAGATCGCAGATCATGCGGTGATCGACGAGGTGCTGGCCTCCCACGCCGACATCCTCTCGGCAGAGCGGCGCATCGCCGAGCTTGGTCGAGAGATCAGCCGACTGTACGCTGAGGCCGGTGAGGGCGACGCGAACATACAGCCCGATGCCGATCAACTCCTACGCGAACTGGGAGCCCTGCAGACCACCTTCGAGGCCGCTCACGGCTACGAACTCGAGACCCGAGCCCAGACCATCCTTCGGGGCATGGGTTTTCGTGACGACGACTTCGGCCGCCAGATTGCCGAGCTCTCAGGCGGTTGGCGTATGCGGGTGGCCCTATCCCGGCTCCTGCTTGAAGAACCCGACCTCCTGCTCATGGACGAGCCCACGAACCATCTCGACCTGGAAAGCCTGCTCTGGCTGGAGGAGTTCCTACTCAGTTGGCCGGGTGCGTTGATCGTCATCAGCCACGATCGCTACTTTCTTAACCGTATGGTTACCCATATCGCCGACCTCGACCGGGGAGTCATCGACCTGTACGCCGGAAACTACGACCATTTCGAGAAAGAGAAAAAGCAACGGTACGAGACTTTGGTGAACGCCGCCAAAAACCAACAGCGGGAGATCGAATCGGCTGAGGCTTTCATCCGACGCTTCCGGGCCAAGAACACCAAGGCCAAGCAGGTGCAACAGAAGATCCGCCAACTGGAGCGCACCGAACGGATCGAGGCTCCTTCCCTGGAGAGAAAGACCATCAAGTTCCGGTTCCCCCAACCGCCCCGTACTGGCAGGGTGGTGGCGGAGATGAAGCACGTCCGCAAGGCATACGGTGATAATACGGTTTACGCACGACTGGATCTGGTCATCGAACGGGGTGAGAAGATCGCTCTGGTGGGACCGAATGGGGCCGGTAAATCCACCCTACTCAAGTTGCTGGCCGGAGCGATCGATCCGGACGCCGGCTTCGTCAAATTGGGACATAACGTGCGCCGAGAATACTTCGCCCAACATCAACTGGAAGTCCTGCACCCCGGGCGGACCGTGCTCAAGACGATGGAGGAGGCGGCTGCTCCCGCCGGCCGCCTCCCTGAGGTGCGCAGCTATCTGGGCACCTTCCTCTTTGGTGAGGACGACGTGACCAAACAGGTGGGCGTGCTTTCGGGGGGCGAAAAGGCCCGTCTCGCTCTGGCCCTGATGTTGGTGGACCCTGCTGGGTTGCTCTTGCTGGATGAACCGACCAACCACCTCGACATGGATTCGCGCGCCGTCCTAACGGAGGCGCTCCGTCAATTCGAGGGTTCGGTGGTCTTCATCAGCCACGACCGGCACCTGATCAATGCCATCGGCACGAAGGTTATCGAGGTTCGCGACGGCCGTCTGACCCACTACCCGGGAGACTGGGAGTATTACCAGTGGAAAAAGACGGAGGAAGGCGGGGTGGGGGCCGCCGGTCTGGCTGCGGCGCCGGTGGTCTCACCGCCCGCCACGGTCGTGACGACGGAGGCGATGGCGCCTCCCAGGGTAGAAGTGGAGACGACCGGGACTCTGACCGGCCGGCCCAAAACGGCGGAACTCGGCTACAAAGAACGCAAGGAGTTGCAAAGCCGCTACCGTAGAGTGGAGCGGAAGATCATGGCCGCCGAAGAACGGCAGAAAGAGCTGGCCTCCCTGCTCTCTGATCCCGCGCAGGCCTCGGACTACGAACTCCTGCTGTCCGCCTCCACAGAGGCTGCTACTCTGGCAGAGGAGATTTCTGCGCTGTACGAGGAGTGGGCCACGGTGTCCGACACGCTTGGGGCCGCCGCGGACTGAGGCGCGTAAGGAGGGGGGAGGAGACATGGCCGAAAAGAGCGACACACCGGTGCAGGTCCACCTCAAGCTCCGGTCGTTTGAGACCGACTTGATCCTTCCACCGGGTTCCGATGTTCTCCGTACCGAAGAGCCGGAAGCGCTCTTCGATGTGCATGGCGCAGTCCGGCAGGCCCTAGCCTCTCCGATCGGAGCACGTCCCCTTGCCGATTTAGGCCGCGAAGTGCTGGGCCGGAACAAACCGCCCGAGATTCGGACTCTCGACGACATTGGGCAGGCGGCAGGTCGGCCTGCTTGGGTAGGACGGTCTTCAGCGACGGGGCAACAGCACTCGAACCCCTCCGTGGTTGTGGTTGTCTCCGACAATACCCGAGCGGTTCCCCACAAGGGGAAGGAGGGTATTCTTTGGCCTCTGACGGAGGCGCTTATGCAGGCGGGGTTCCCCGCTTCTTCCATCACGTTTCTCGTGGCGACCGGCACGCATCGAGTGCTCACAGACGAAGAGATGTGGGCTTTGATTGACGAACGGGCCCGTGCGGTCGGCACGCGGGTGCGTTGCCACGATGCGTCCGAGCCCGCCGGTCTGACCTTCGTGGGCCGGACGGCTGCGGGCGACGACGTGTTCATGGACACGGCCTATGTCGAAGCCGACTTTCGGGTCCTTACCGGAATGGTCGAGGTCCATCTTCTGGCCGGCGTGTCTGGAGGGAGAAAAAGTCTCTGCCCTGGGTTGGTTGATGTCAGGAGCGTGCGCGGCTTTCACGGTCCCGAGGCCGTCGCCCACCCCAAAGCCACCGCCTTGGTCTTGGAGGGTAACCCCAGCCATGCGGTCGCTCTCGAGGTCGCTCACATGGCTGAGCCCGACTTCATCCTTAACGTGACTACGCGCCAAGACGGCCGGGTGGCGGGGGTCTTCGCCGGGGACATGGAACAGGCCCACTTAGCCGCGGTTGAGCATCTCCGGAGTTTCGTCCAGATCCCCCTACAGCGCAGATACGACGTCGTAGTCACACACGGAGGGATGGTGGGTGTCAACCACTATCAAGCGGAGAAGGCCTACGATATCGGAGTCCGAGCTGTCAGGCCGGAGGGCTACATGGTGAGTGTCGCCGACACCACCGAACCCGATCCCATCGGCACTGCCTCTTACCGGCGTCTGCTGGTGCTTCTGAAGGAGCTCGGTCCGGAGGGGTTCATGACCCGGCTTCGCAGCAAAGAGTGGGAGTTCGCTCACGACCAATGGGCGGCACAGTCATGGGCGCAGCTGTTCGCTAAGGTCCCGTCCGAACACATCTTCTACTATAGTCCGCAGACACCGCCCGAGGATTATGTCTTTCTGCCGGGTGTCGATCCGGCGACGCTCATGGCGGGGGCGCCCGGGGGCGCCTCGGGGGATCTGGTGCGGTACTTCGTCACGGCCGCCGTCAAAGAGGCCTGTGCAGATTCGGAGGCACGGACGGGACGCCCGGCGACCGTGGCGTTTCTGGCGGATGGGCCGCACGAAGTGCCGGTGCCTCCTCCCGAGTCTATGGCAGACTGAGGGTGGTTTCGCAGGCCTACTGCGGTATCCTGGGTCGAAGCGCCATCTGTTCAAGGAGGAAGAAGGATGCCGTCCTTCGACGTTGTCAGCCGAGTCGATATGCAGGAGATGGACAACGCCGTCAACCAAGTGAAGAAAGAGATTGGCACCAGATTCGATTTCAGGGGGTCGAAGACCCGCATCGATCTGGACCGCAAAGAAGCCGAGATCCACGTCCTTACTGAAGACGATATGAAGCTGCGGGCCATAAAAGACATGCTCATCGCGAAGGTCGTAAGACGCTCCATCGAGGCAGATGCCTTGGTCTTCGGTCCCTCGGAAAGAGCCTCTGGTGACATGCTCAGACAGACCGTCACCGTCACCAACGGTATCGACGTCGAGACGGCTCGGAAGGTGGTGAAGGTCATCAAGGACACCAAACTCAAAGTACAGGCCGCCATCCAAGGGGACGAAGTGCGGGTCACCGGCAAAAAGCGGGATGACCTGCAGGAAGCCATCCAGGCCTTGAAAGAGGCCGATCTCGGGCTGCCCTTCAGTTTGTCAACTATCGTGAATGACGGGCCTGTCATGATCGACTCCCACATGCCTGACGGCCGGGTCTTCTTCCCCGGCGACCAGCGGCTGGAAGGGATCCTCGAATGGCCCTCGATTCAGCCTGACGCAAGCGCCGACATCGATGCTGGGGCGCAACTGTCAATGGGGCAACAAACAGCCATGGGCGGGAACGCAGTTGTGAAGGGTGGGGTGGTCATTGCCCATCCGTACCCGCCGCACGGAGCAACGATGGCCCAGCCGGTCGTCTACCGCATCGCAGCATCGTCCCGGCGACGCGGACTGGCGTCTTTGCGCTTCAACTTCCGCGGAGTGGGTGGGAGCCTGGGAAGCTTCAGCGGTGAAGAAGAACACCGGGATGTGCTGGCGGCGGCGGCGTTCCTGGCCGGCCGTCTGGCCGCTTTGGACGACGCCGAAGGCCGGGAGGATCCTCGGCCGTTGGCACTGGCGGGGTATTCGTTCGGAAGCATCATGGCCGCTCGCGCTGCGGCGGAATCACCGGTGCCGGTCAAGGCTTTAGCTCTCGTCGGCTTCGTCGTCTCCTGGGAACATACTCCGGGGGATACCTTTGAGAGGCTGGCAGCCTATCGGGGTCCGGTTCTCGCGGTCTGCGCCGAGAACGACGATCTGGGTCGTCCGAAAGATGTGGAGAGAGTCCTGACTGACCTAAAGCTTGACTTCAGGATGAGTATTGTAGAGGGAGCCGGTCACTTCTTGGAGGGCCGGCACCGGCAGGTGGGAGAGACGGTGGCTGCGTTCCTCTCCGAGGCGCTTGCCTCAGGGGGTTAACGGTGTTTGGGACGCCCGTGCCCGTCTCCGAGGAGCATGCGACCGTAGGATTCAAAAGAGGAGGATGGTACCGTTATGGAAATGAGAGGCTCCAGGACTGAGCAGAATCTGATGAAGGCGTTCGCCGGCGAATCCCAGGCGCGCAACCGGTATACATTCTATGCGGAGGTGGCCGAACAAGAGGGTTACCTTCAGATTGCACAGTTGTTCCGGGAGACCGCTGAGAACGAGAGGTCCCATGCTTATGGGTTCTTCCAACTCCTAGATGGAGGCATGCCGGAGTTCACAGCGGAGTATCCGGCGGGGCCAACGCATTCAACAGCCGAAAACCTCCGAGCCGCCGCCGAGGGCGAGCTCTTGGAGTGGGGCACACTGTACCCCGACTTCGCAGAGGTTGCCGATCAGGAGGGGTTCAAAAAGGCCGCCGCCGTGTTTCGCAGAGTCTCTATGGCCGAAAAGTACCACGAACGCCGTTTCCGCAGGCTACTTGCCAACGTTGAAGCCGGGACCGTGTTCAAGAGGGAGGGTCCGGCGCTTTGGAAGTGCCAGGAGTGTGGGTACGTGCACGAGGCCGATGAGGCTCCGAATGTGTGCCCGCTCTGCGGCCGACCCCGGTCGTACTTCGAGTTGTACGGGGAGAACTATTAGATCTGCTGGCCTCCGAAGGACAGGCCGACGCCCAGGTCTGTGATTCACCGATAGGGGCCCAGGCGGACACTCCGCCTGGGCCCCATGCCTTCCCAGGGGCTGGCGTTGGGCCTGTACGTACATCCCGTCGCTGCCACAGTTGCAGTCTCAGCCTCTTCTGACCAACGACGACTTCCTGCGCCGCCACGTTCGGCCTTTGGTTTGAGCGCCCCTCCTCCAGCGGGCCGCTAGGCTTCGCTCATGTTCGGCATCCCGACAAAGCGTCTCTTCGTGTACATCGCTGCCGGCCTTGTCGTGCTCATAGTAGGTGCCTTCGGGCTCCTCTTGCTACGGAGCGGGTCCGATGGTTCAGGAGAAAGCATCATAATCCGGGCAGGCGGGATGACGGGTGCGGAGGCGGAGACCGGCGGCTCGATGGGGGAGCCAGGGGGATCGGTGGCCCCGAAGGAATCGGCGACGAGCACAACCCAGGCGCCTAGGATCTGGGTGCAGGTCACCGGGGCGGTACGACGTCCGGGCGTATACCAGATGTCCGCCGACGCCAGAGCCTTCCAGGCGATCATGGAGGCGGGTGGTTTCGTCGACGAGGCCGACCAGCAGGCGGTGGCTCTGGCAGCCCAGTTAAGCGACGGCTGTCGGATAGATGTTCCCCGTGCAGGCGATTCGGCTCCTGGGGAGGTCCGGAAACCTGTCCTCTCCTCCGCAGGCATCACCCAAGACCAGGCGGGAACAGCTTCCGGGGGCAGCGGCCCGGCGACCGGCCTGGTGAACCTTAATTCGGCCACTGTCGAGGAGTTGGATACCCTACCGGGCATAGGTCCTTCACTTGCCCAGCGGATCATTTCGTATCGTGAGGCCCACGGTCCCTTCACTTCGGTCGATCAGCTCAGCGAGGTCTCCGGCATCGGTCCGGCCAGGTTGGAACAGTTGCGGCCTCTGGTAGGACTCTGATGAGCGGAGAAGCCGAGGCCCCGGACCTCGGTTCGGCTACTTGGTTCGTCCGCCGAGCGGGGCTGGCCCGGTTCACCACATTCGCCTGCGCATTCGGCGTGGCCCTCTCTGCCTTCATCGGACCGAGGCCCACGGCTGCCTTGGTGGGGCTGGCTGGGGGATTGCTCGGAGCTGTCACGGGAACACTGTGGGGCCGCCCCCGGGCACGCTGCGCAAGAAGCTCGGGGCCGTGTCCTACTGCAAAGATGGCTGCCTGGCTGCTGTTGTTATCGGTGATGTCGGTGGGCATGTTCACCGGGTTTCTGGTCGGCAGTCTTCGGGTGGCGGCTCTTCTGGACGGCGCTCTTCAGTCCAAGGTGGGCGTGACCGTTGAAGCCGAACTCTGTGTGACCGGACAGGTCCGGTCCCACTCGGGGTGGCAGAGCGCGGTAGCGGTTGTGAGGAACGTCCAGACCGTTGCCTCTCCGGCCGGTGAGGGTCCTGCGGTTCGGGCCTTCACGGAGGCCGTTGGGGACACGGTCCTTCTTGAGGTGCCGCCACCAAGGGTTGAGGGTCAGAGCAGGCGTCTTCAGAGAGGCGCGGGTATCGACGGAGGCGGGACCCTCGGCATAGACAGAAACGACCCGAAAGGAGGCATTGCCGAAGGCGACCCGGCTGAGGTGGACTCTTCTGTTCCACTGCAACAGGGGATGATTTTGCGGACAAGGGGTCGTCTTGAAGAGCCCGATGGTCCTACCGCGTCGGGCTACAACCAGGCTCGTCATCTGCTCCACCAGGGAATCGAAGTAGTGTTCCGAGTCGCAGGTGGACATGGCCTGACCGTCGTCGGATATCGAGGGGGCTTCTCAGGATGGTTCGACCGTCTTCGAGCCTCTGCCCGTTCGCATCTGGCCTTGGGGCCGAGTCCTCCGGTGAACGAGGTCCTTCAGGGTGTGGTTATGGGAGATACCGTCGGCATCGACAAGGAGTGGATGAACGCGTTTCGGCGGTCGGGAACCGCCCACATGCTCTCAGTCAGCGGTCTGCATGTCGCTAGTCTTGCTGGGATCATGATGGCATTCGCTAGGCTCATCGGTGCTGCTCGTTGGGTCGGGTTCGTTTTGGCCATGGGGGCCGCTCTTCTTATGATCCCTTTCGTGGGCGCCTCTCCGCCCATCGTAAGGGCGGCCACCATGATCTGCGTCATTCTTTGCGGACGGTGGCTGGGCAGGGGCCGGGACCAGTGGCAGGTCCTAGGGCTCGCGGCCATCGTAGTCTTGGCCCCGAACCCGTACGCCGTTTTCGACGTGGGCTTTCAATTGTCGTTCGCAGCCTTTTTGGGGTTACTATCTCTTCTAGGACCCCTCGCGAGGCTGTTGCGGCGCCTGCCGGAAGAGATTGGGTCCAACGCCGCCGTTTCTATCGCGGCCAGCGCCGGTACTGCCCCGGTGTCGCTGGCGGTTTTCGACCAGGCCTCCCTGGTATCGCCCTTAGCGAATCTGCTTGTGGTGCCTACGCTGCCGATAGTCACCGGCCTGGGTATGGCGAGTGCTTTTTTGGGTTTCGTATGGAGTGGTTTCAGTGTTGCTCTGACCACGTTGGCTTCGCTGCCCATGATGTGGACCGTCCAGGTTTCGCGTCTCATGGCTTTGGCCCCGGTGCTCGGCTCGGGTGATCTCGGACGAATGCTGTTTGCCCTCCTTGCCGGAGCGACCATGCTACCGATCGCCTTGGCTGTGATGGGCCGCTCAGTGCGTTCTCCGCCGTGGGCACCGGTATTCACGTCCACCCGGTGCCTTGCCTGGGTGCGCGCACGCCGACCTCAGAAACAGTGGCTGGCGGCAATGCTCTCCGTAGTGTTGGTAGTGGTTGGGGTGGCCGCCGGGACGGGGCTGTACTCCCCCGCACTGCGTGGTTGGGAAGCTATCGGCGGAGTGGCGGCGGGGCGAAGTTGGCCTGCTTCGGTCGAAGTGCGCGTGCTTGACGTCGGTCAGGGAAACGCCGTATTGGTGCGCACTCCAGAGCGTCGTGCTCTTCTGTTTGACGGTGGTCCCGCTGAGTGCGATCTGGGCGGCCAACTACGCGCTCTTGGGGTGCGTAGGCTTGACTTGGTAGTCATCTCCCATCCGCACGCCGACCATTTCGCCGGGTTGTTGGCTTCGCTGGAGGCCCTGCAGGTCGAGGCGCTCATCGACGGAGTGGCGATCGTACCGCCCGCAGACTCGGTGGCAGGAGCGGCTCCTCCCGCAAGTGGCTCACCGGCGAATGCAGAGACGGCCATCAAGAAGAAGGATGCCGGCGAGGCTACTGATTACCTACGACTGCGCCGGAAATTGGACGACGCCGGTAGCCGGTACGTCCTTGCCTCTTGCGGCTATTCGGTCGTGGTCGGCGGACTCGTGGTACGACTCTTCGCTCCTGACCGTCCTTTGACCTTGGTCCGTGGACCCGAACCGTGGTCCGGAAGGGGCAAGGAACCCTCTGGTGATGAGCTAAACGCAGCCTCACTTGTTGCCGTCCTGGACATCGGGGGCGTAGGCGTACTCATCCCGGGTGACGCCGAAGCCGACGTACTAGGGCGCTACGATCTGCCTCCGTGTGATTTGGTCGTTGTCCCTCATCATGGAAGCCGGGGGGCGGTGAGTGACCGCATGCTTGCAAGGGTCAGACCTCGGCTGGCCGTGATCTCAGTCGGCGAAGACAACCCCTTCGGGCACCCGCACAATGAGGTGATGTCGTTACTGGGGGAGGCGGTCGGCACCGTCCTACGCACCGACCAGGTCGGTTGGGTATCCTGTAAGGTGAACGGGAACACGATGGCTATTAGTACCGAGAGGACTCTCAGCCGGTGAACAAGAAGAACCGTCGGCCTTTGAAGGCGGCTTATCTTATTCTGGGTGACGATCAGCCCAAGGTCGACCTGGCTCTTAGGCGCTTGAAGGCGCGCATCGTCGAGGAATCGGGCAGCGACATCAACATCGACGAGTTCGACGCGTCCGCCGATGGTGCGGCCATACGGGTGGTCAACGCCGCCAATACCATGGCCTTCTTGGGGGCTCTGCGACTTGTGCTGGTTCGGGAGGTGCAGGCCTGGTCCAAAGCCGACAAGGACGTTGTCGCAGCGTATCTGAGATCTCCCGCCCCCGACGCCTGTCTGACCTTGGTGGCCGAGAGGCTCCCGCCTAATGACGTGCTCCGCACGGCGATGAGGGAGCATGGGGAGGTCCTCGAATACATGGCGCCCAAGGAGGGCCGGCTCCCGCAGTGGTTGATGAATGAGGCCGGCGCTCGTTTCCAGATGGACCTCGGCTATCAAGAAGCCCTTCTGATGGTGCAGCGCTGCGGCATCAACCAGGCGATGCTCCTCCGCGAGCTGGAGAAGCTACAGCTCTATGCAGACGGAAGGCCCGTCACTGTTGACGACATCCGCCTCTTGGCCACGCCTACAGTGGAGGCCAGCATCTTCGAACTGCTTGATTCTCTGGCTCTCGGAAAAGGCTCAGCCGCCTTCTCCATTGCCGACGACCTGCTTGGTTCAGGAGAAAGGGTCGAAGTGCTCTTCTATCGGATTCTGCGACACTTCCAGAACCTGGGCCGGGTCGCCGCCATGAGGGATGAGGGCATGAAGCAGGACGCCATTCAGACCGAGCTCAAGATGAAGCCGTTCCCGGTACGCAAATTGATGGAGCAGTCTTCGTTGTTGGGCACGGATGGTATTTCGCGCAGACTAGCTGTATTGGCCGAGACCGACGCCCGGATGAAAGGGATGGGTCCGCTCCCCACCGAAATGGAGCTGCAACTATGCCTGGGCAGATTACTCAGCGCGTGAGCCGGTCTAGGCCGGCCCGAGACCCGCGCTGCTGGGTGGAGACTCTAAAGCTGGGAGAGGAGCCGTGCCATCCTCGACTTCTTGCGAGCCGCATTGTTCTTATGTATAGCATTGCGGGCCGCGGCTTTGTCGATGGTGGAAGACAGCTTCTTGGCAGTTTGAGCAGCCCCATCGGTATCGCCGGCGGTGACAGAATCCTTAAGACGACGGAAATACGTCTTGATGGACGACTTGTAGCGGAGATTCTCCAACCGCTGCCGTTGGGCGATGCGGACCCGCTTGCGCTGCTGCTTCGTGTTAGCCAACCTTTGTCCCTCCCACCTTTCTTTCAGAGCCGCAGCAGTCTAGCATAACCCTCGCACATGGGCAACGAGACAAAGAGACGTCTTGCAAGGGCGGCCGGCTTTCTAATGCTGGCGACCGCCGGATCCCGGATCTTGGGCCTGGTCCGGGAGATTGTCATGGTCAGTTATCTCGGACTGGGTGCCGAGATGGGGGGTTTTACCGTGGCCATGAAAGTGCCCAACCTGGTGCGCACGCTCCTTGCGGATACTGCTTTGTCGGCGGCTTTCATACCAGTCTTCTCGAGCCTGTTGGAGAAGGAGCGCCGCCGGGAAGCTTGGCAGACAGCCTTCACCGTGACCGTGCTCGCTACCGGTGCGCTGGGGGTGGTGACCGTCCTGGGAATGATATTCGCGCCCGAAGTGGTCAAGGTGGTTGCCCCGGGTTGGAGCAGCAAGTATCCGGAGACGGTCGAATTGACCGTGTCTCTCATGCGGGTCATGTTTCCCACTGTGGTGGTGATGGGCATCGCGGGGATCTTCATGGGCATCCTGAACTCGTACAACCACTTCACCATGCCGGCTGTTGCGCCCATCGTGTGGAACGTGATCATCATTGGCGTCGTAGCTGCGTTCTCGGGTAAGTATGGTTTCCAGGCCCTCGCCTGGGGTGTCATGTTGGGCACGGTGGCCGAGCTCCTCCTACAGGTACCTTCAGTGTGGAGGCGCCGTTGGAGATCCGGGGCCGACGGACTTGATTATGCCTCCTCCGGAGATGTCCCTGCGATCACCATGTCGTCGACTCTTGCGGGGCCGGCCGCCCTGCTCGAAGACCGGCAGTCGGGTTGGCGCTTGGCTATACGCAGTCCGGAGGTCCGACAAGTAGGCATTCTCCTGGGACCGGTCATCCTCAGTCTGGGGATTGTCAACTTCAACTCGTTCATCGGGACCGTGGTTGCGGCGCTGATCAGCGAGGAGGCGCCGGCATATATCGATAAGGCCTTCCGGCTGTTCCAGCTTCCGCAGGGCATGTTCGCCATCGCCATCGGCACGGTGCTGTTCCCCGCCCTGTCGCGCCATGGGGCGGCCAAGCGGATGGCCGAGTTCCGTGAGGACTTGTCCCTCGGAATCCGTCAGATCTTCTTTGTGACCCTGCCGTTTGCTGCGTTTTTCTCAGTGCTTGCCGTTCCGACCGTGCGGCTCATCTACGAACACGGCCGGGCAGTCGGTGACGAAGCGGCCATCAGCGGTACAGGGGCGGCCCTGCTCTTCTTCAGCATAGGTATGGCCTTTGTGAGCGTGAACACCCTGCTGAACCGGGCCTTCTATAGCATCCAAAAATCTTGGGTCCCCCTTGTCATGGGGGTATTCAACCTGGCGGTGAACGCAGCTCTCATGTTATTGCTCTATAAGCCGATGGGGGTAGGCGGCGTCACTCTGGCCACATCGGTGGTCAGTGTTATCAATTTTTTCGGGCTGATGGCTCTGCTGGCGCCGCGCATCGGGGGAGTGGACGCACACCGTGTTGCCTGGTCGGCAGGTAGAGCGATCATAGCGGCCATCCCTTTGGCGGGAGTGGCCTATGGGGTGTGGTATGGGCTGGACGCTGTTTTGGGTAGGAACCTGGGGGCTCAGATCGTCTCAGTGTGCGCCGCCTATCTCGGAGGCGGCATAGCGTACGTGCTCGCAGCCTGGGCCCTGCATATGCCCGAACTGGGTGACCTCGTGGAAGTGATACGCCGCCGGCGTGAGGCCCGCGCCGGTGATGGGGTCATGGAACGTGGGAGTGGCGAATGACCGGTCCCCTTGGAAGTCTCGCGGAGGCCTGTTGAGCTACTCCGAGGCCACAGCGTGCTCTGACCAACGCTTCCACACCGTGACCCGGCCGAGGTGCCGTAAGCCGCTTCCCGGCCACGCGGCCGCACTTGTACCGCAGGGCCGCGCCGGGGTCGTGGGCCGTTCAGATGCCGGTCTGCTGGCATCCCGCGCCGGCCGCCGCCGTCAACGTGAGACGGTGTAGATCGACCAAGCCCTCGGCGTCCAGACCCCAACCGATGTACCCGCCGGCGAGGACGAAGGCGGTCGCTGCCGCATAATCCCGGCACCATTCGAACACCAGGTCCTCCCGGGCGGCCAGCGTGTCACGGGTGATGCCTTGTAGTCCGCCAGTGGAGCACCCCTCGAACGGGTCCATCCCCGCGTTATAGATGCACAGATCGAAGCGGGTTTTGCGTCCGGAGAACTCACCGAGCGCCTGCTCGATCTCTGAAAGATAGGACGCGGCGTCGTGCACCACCCGGAGTGCGATGTGGGTTTCGCCCCCGGGCCTGTTGCCGGTGTCCGCCCGATAGATATCGAAGCTGTTGACCGCTACGTCTATCTGCCGGATACGCTCCTCATCAGCAATGAGGGAGGCGGTGCCTCCTCCGCAGTGGGCGTCGAGATCCAGAATCAAGACCGACTCGGCGCCGGCGGCAAGGGCCTCTTGGGCGGCAATGACCAAGCCGTTGAATGTGCAGAAACCGGCCCCGTGGGTGCGCCGGGCGTGATGTAGACCACTAGAGAGTGAGCCGGCCACTCCGGTATGGAGCGCATCCAGCGCGGCTGCCACAGCACCGCCGTTAGACGATAACACCATGCGCCAGAGTCCGGGGTCCCACTCGAACCCCTGCGATTCAGCCAGGTGTCGTGGGACGCCTGTCTGCACGGCCTCGACGTACTCTGGGTCGTGCACCTTGAGAACCTGTTCCGTGGTGAGAGGTGGGGGCTCCACTAGTTCGACCCCCTCGATAGGTGAGGTGGCGAGCGAGTCGGCGACCCACTTGGCCTTGCGTGTAGTCTCGAACGCATAGGCCGAACCGACATAGTCAGGACTGTAGTAGACGTTCATAGACTACCCGGCCACCTCCAAGAGACCGGTGGTTCTGCCCAGTCGGTCTTCGGCTACCCCCGAGCCTCGTCTTTCCTCGGCTATTCCCGAATCTAGTCGATCCTCGGCTATCCCCGAACCTGCTCGGTTATGAACGGACCAGTCGCAGAGCCCCTGTGGGACAGACGTCGGTACACAAAGGACGTTTTCCCTCAGCCAACCGGTCGGAGCAAAGGTCACAGAGGCGCAGGATCCCGGCGTCGTCGAAGTCGGGCACCCCGAATGGGCACGCCTCCAGACAATCGCGGCAGCCGTTACACTTGGCGGCATCGACCACCACCACGCCGTCGGACGCCCGTCTGGTGATGGCTCCGGGCGCGCAGACGGCGGCGCAGGGTGGGTCCTCGCAGTGTTGGCAGGCTACGCTGTGGAAGGTGCGTGTCACCTGCGGGAACGTCCCTGCAGTGTCTTCATAGACCTTTCGGAGCCTATAGCTGCCGGGCTCGATCTCCCGCCACTGTTTGCAGGCGATCTCACACGTATAGCACTTGATGCATCTCTTCGGGTCGTGGCTGAATGCGTATCCGTCGCTCATGACCTAGGCCTCTTCCCATTTGCTGATTTTGACGAGTGTCTGCTTCGCCATCTGCGAGTAGAACTTGTCAAACAGAGTTTCATCGGAGTTGTAGAGATTGTTGACCTCGCTGCCACCATCAAACACGTCGTACCCGGGCAGTCCCAACTCCTCGCAAGACTGCCACCAACCCCGCTTGGTCATGACGACCTCCGGCGATATAGCGGGGAAGTACTCGGCCTTGAACCTGCTCCATCCGTGAGGAGATTCCACCCGGACCCAATCGCCATCGGCGATGCCGTACTTCTCCGCAGTGGCGGGATTGATCTTCAGCCAAGGATACGGTCGTAGCTCGCGCAGGTAGGCGACGTTGTGGTGGTAACTGTGTTGGGAGAAGCGGTGGGCGTGGACGTCGCTTAAAACGAGGGGGAATTCTTCCGTCAATTCCGGCGTCTCGGCAATGCCTTCCGGCGGTCCTTGATATTCCGGGAGATAGGGGAGGGTCCCACTGCCGTCACAAGTCTCTCTACCGCCCAAGAGCTCGTTGTAGCACTGGACCTTGCCGTGCGGTAGATCCTTGAAGAGCGTCGCGTACTTGCGGTATTGGGGCTGCGGTGCGGCCTGCTGTTCGGCGGTCACGTCGGCTGCCTGCGAAGCGGGTACCAGTATCCCACCTGGGTTCTGCCGCAGCTGCTCCATGGTCACTCCGTATCCGGCCAAGAGCTCATCCATCAGGCCGTCCATACTGCCGTGCCAGAAGTGCTCTCCGTAGCCCATGCGGACTGCGAGGTCCAGGTAGAAACGCCAGTCGCTGCGCGACTCTCCCAAAGGTTCGACTACCTGGTTGTAGGGAGCGATCCAGGTACCCTCTGGGGTTGTGCGCACGCCGAAATAGTCCCCTTGCTCGTAGCTGGTACAGGCGGGGAGGACGATGTCTGCGTAATCCACGTGCGTCGAGTGGAATGCGTCCATCACGAACATGAAGTCCAGTTTCTTGAGAGCCTCCGCCACCTTGCGCGGGTTGCGGGTAGCCGACAATGGGTTGGAGCAGCTTGCATTGAGGACTCGGAGTGGATACGGGTTCTCAGAAAGGATGCTCATTATGCCTTTGTAGTAGGCGGTAGTGGGTCCACTCTCCCACCATTTCTTCTTCTGGTACCAAATGGGCGCTTCGGGAGCGACCAGCCGGTCCACCAGGTCGGCGGGGGCCATGTCCTCCAACAGGGGGAGGCTCATACCGGGCCGGCCGAACGGCGACGCGTACTGGCCGCCGGGCACATCGAGGTTGCCGGTGATGGCCGCTATCAGGCAGATCGCGCGGATCGTGGAGGTGCCGTCGTTGGCCTGGTCACCTACGCCGTTACCCATCCTGATGAAGGCGGGGCGGACGGTGCCGATTAGTCGGGCCGTCTCGCGGATCTGCTCCACCGGAAGCCCGGTGATGGGGGAGGCCCATTCCGGTGGATACTGTCGCACATGCTCGGCCAGCTTGTCGAAGCCGTGACACCACTCGGCTACAAAATCTTTGTCGTAGAGGTCCTCAGTGATCAGCACGTTCAAAATGGCGAGCGCTAGGGCACAGTCGGTCCCGGGTCGGATCGGCAGCCACATGTCGGCTTTTGAGCCAAGAGGATCCAGCATGGGGCGGATGTCGATGTACTTCATGCCGTTCGCCAGGGCGTTCAGAATCTTACGGGGGGTGCCGTAGTTCACATTCGAGTTCTCAACGTTGCTGCCCCAGTTGACGAACAGCTTGGTCTTCTGCCAGTCGTCCGGCACCATACTGACGTAGCCGATGGTGACCCTGAAGGCTGCCATTCGCGGCGTCGCGCAAATGGCGCTGTGCATGTAGTTCGGACTGCCGTGAACGTTCAGAAAGCGCCGCCCCAACGTGGCGAGCACCGGCCAATACTCAGGTGAAAGCACGCCGTAGCTCTCCGGACCGTATTTGGCCTTGCTCTCCTTCAGTTTGTCCGCGATCGTGTCGAGGGCTTCGTCCCAGGAGATGCGTTGGAACTTGCCCTCACCCTTGGCTCCGACCCGCCGGAGCGGGTACTTGAGGCGATCCGCCGCGTAAACGAATTGGGGACCGGTAAGGCCTTTGGCACACAGAGAGGTCGACGCCGGAAGCCCGTTGTTGTTTGCGTCGGGGTTGGCTTCCACCCTGACGAATCTACCGTCCTTCACGTGGCAAAGGACACCGCACTCAGGGTGATACGACCCGCAGCCGTGGCAGAACGTGGGGATGATCTTCTCCGCAGTCGCTGCTTTGTTCGTACTCAAGGGGTTCTCCTTCGGTAGCATGCTGATGGGAAGGATAGCAGCTTGCGCCCTAAAAGGGCTTTGCAGTGGGGAGTTCGTCGCCTCAAAAGCGAGTCGGCGACCCACTTGGCCTTGCGTGTAGTCTCGAACGCATAGGCCGAACCGACATAGTCAGGACTGTAGTAGACGTTCATAGACTACCCGGCCACCTCCAAGAGACCGGTGGTTCTGCCCAGTCGGTCTTCGGCTACCCCCGAGCCTCGTCTTTCCTCGGCTATTCCCGAATCTAGTCGATCCTCGGCTATCCCCGAACCTGCTCGGTTATGAACGGACCAGTCGCAGAGCCCCTGTGGGACAGACGTCGGTACACAAAGGACGTTTTCCCTCAGCCAACCGGTCGGAGCAAAGGTCACAGAGGCGCAGGATCCCGGCGTCGTCGAAGTCGGGCACCCCGAATGGGCACGCCTCCAGACAATCGCGGCAGCCGTTACACTTGGCGGCATCGACCACCACCACGCCGTCGGACGCCCGTCTGGTGATGGCTCCGGGCGCGCAGACGGCGGCGCAGGGTGGGTCCTCGCAGTGTTGGCAGGCTACGCTGTGGAAGGTGCGTGTCACCTGCGGGAACGTCCCTGCAGTGTCTTCATAGACCTTTCGGAGCCTATAGCTGCCGGGCTCGATCTCCCGCCACTGTTTGCAGGCGATCTCACACGTATAGCACTTGATGCATCTCTTCGGGTCGTGGCTGAATGCGTATCCGTCGCTCATGACCTAGGCCTCTTCCCATTTGCTGATTTTGACGAGTGTCTGCTTCGCCATCTGCGAGTAGAACTTGTCAAACAGAGTTTCATCGGAGTTGTAGAGATTGTTGACCTCGCTGCCACCATCAAACACGTCGTACCCGGGCAGTCCCAACTCCTCGCAAGACTGCCACCAACCCCGCTTGGTCATGACGACCTCCGGCGATATAGCGGGGAAGTACTCGGCCTTGAACCTGCTCCATCCGTGAGGAGATTCCACCCGGACCCAATCGCCATCGGCGATGCCGTACTTCTCCGCAGTGGCGGGATTGATCTTCAGCCAAGGATACGGTCGTAGCTCGCGCAGGTAGGCGACGTTGTGGTGGTAACTGTGTTGGGAGAAGCGGTGGGCGTGGACGTCGCTTAAAACGAGGGGGAATTCTTCCGTCAATTCCGGCGTCTCGGCAATGCCTTCCGGCGGTCCTTGATATTCCGGGAGATAGGGGAGGGTCCCACTGCCGTCACAAGTCTCTCTACCGCCCAAGAGCTCGTTGTAGCACTGGACCTTGCCGTGCGGTAGATCCTTGAAGAGCGTCGCGTACTTGCGGTATTGGGGCTGCGGTGCGGCCTGCTGTTCGGCGGTCACGTCGGCTGCCTGCGAAGCGGGTACCAGTATCCCACCTGGGTTCTGCCGCAGCTGCTCCATGGTCACTCCGTATCCGGCCAAGAGCTCATCCATCAGGCCGTCCATACTGCCGTGCCAGAAGTGCTCTCCGTAGCCCATGCGGACTGCGAGGTCCAGGTAGAAACGCCAGTCGCTGCGCGACTCTCCCAAAGGTTCGACTACCTGGTTGTAGGGAGCGATCCAGGTACCCTCTGGGGTTGTGCGCACGCCGAAATAGTCCCCTTGCTCGTAGCTGGTACAGGCGGGGAGGACGATGTCTGCGTAATCCACGTGCGTCGAGTGGAATGCGTCCATCACGAACATGAAGTCCAGTTTCTTGAGAGCCTCCGCCACCTTGCGCGGGTTGCGGGTAGCCGACAATGGGTTGGAGCAGCTTGCATTGAGGACTCGGAGTGGATACGGGTTCTCAGAAAGGATGCTCATTATGCCTTTGTAGTAGGCGGTAGTGGGTCCACTCTCCCACCATTTCTTCTTCTGGTACCAAATGGGCGCTTCGGGAGCGACCAGCCGGTCCACCAGGTCGGCGGGGGCCATGTCCTCCAACAGGGGGAGGCTCATACCGGGCCGGCCGAACGGCGACGCGTACTGGCCGCCGGGCACATCGAGGTTGCCGGTGATGGCCGCTATCAGGCAGATCGCGCGGATCGTGGAGGTGCCGTCGTTGGCCTGGTCACCTACGCCGTTACCCATCCTGATGAAGGCGGGGCGGACGGTGCCGATTAGTCGGGCCGTCTCGCGGATCTGCTCCACCGGAAGCCCGGTGATGGGGGAGGCCCATTCCGGTGGATACTGTCGCACATGCTCGGCCAGCTTGTCGAAGCCGTGACACCACTCGGCTACAAAATCTTTGTCGTAGAGGTCCTCAGTGATCAGCACGTTCAAAATGGCGAGCGCTAGGGCACAGTCGGTCCCGGGTCGGATCGGCAGCCACATGTCGGCTTTTGAGCCAAGAGGATCCAGCATGGGGCGGATGTCGATGTACTTCATGCCGTTCGCCAGGGCGTTCAGAATCTTACGGGGGGTGCCGTAGTTCACATTCGAGTTCTCAACGTTGCTGCCCCAGTTGACGAACAGCTTGGTCTTCTGCCAGTCGTCCGGCACCATACTGACGTAGCCGATGGTGACCCTGAAGGCTGCCATTCGCGGCGTCGCGCAAATGGCGCTGTGCATGTAGTTCGGACTGCCGTGAACGTTCAGAAAGCGCCGCCCCAACGTGGCGAGCACCGGCCAATACTCAGGTGAAAGCACGCCGTAGCTCTCCGGACCGTATTTGGCCTTGCTCTCCTTCAGTTTGTCCGCGATCGTGTCGAGGGCTTCGTCCCAGGAGATGCGTTGGAACTTGCCCTCACCCTTGGCTCCGACCCGCCGGAGCGGGTACTTGAGGCGATCCGCCGCGTAAACGAATTGGGGACCGGTAAGGCCTTTGGCACACAGAGAGGTCGACGCCGGAAGCCCGTTGTTGTTTGCGTCGGGGTTGGCTTCCACCCTGACGAATCTACCGTCCTTCACGTGGCAAAGGACACCGCACTCAGGGTGATACGACCCGCAGCCGTGGCAGAACGTGGGGATGATCTTCTCCGCAGTCGCTGCTTTGTTCGTACTCAAGGGGTTCTCCTTCGGTAGCATGCTGATGGGAAGGATAGCAGCTTGCGCCCTAAAAGGGCTTTGCAGTGGGGAGTTCGTCGCCTCAAGACGGGGCCGTCCACTTGCGGAGCGCAGGGGAGACGGACCTACCCGTTCAAAGCGTGCAGGGGAACAGGCCGCCGTCGATCAGGATGTTTTGACCGGTGATATAGCCGGCGTGTACGCTGCAGAGGAACGCGCACATCTGGCCGAATTCCGACACGTTGCCCAAACGCTTCGCGGGTACGGAGGCCTCCCACTGGGCTGCGATCTCGTGTTCCGAAGATCCCGTACGTTCCGCCGAGGCCGCGAAGCCGGCGCGTAGACGCTCGGTGTCGAAGTACCCGGGGAGAAGGTTGTTTATGGTGACGTTCCTCCCGGCTACCGACCGAGCCACTCCTGCTACGAAAGCAGTCAGGCCGGCTCGAGCTCCGCTCGACAGATCGAGTCCGGCGAGCGGCATCCTGACGCCGATCGAAGTGATGTTGACGATCCGACCAAACCCACGGGAGGTCATGGGGTCGATGACCTTCTGGATGAGTTCGATAGGAGTGACCATGTTCATAGTGACGCCGTCGAGCAAAGCCTGCCGGTCAAGGACACGGAAGTCGCGGAACGGAGGACCGCCGTTGTTGTTGACCAAGATATCCGGCTCGGGGCAGGCGGCAAGGAGGGTCGCCTGGCCCTCGGGGGTGCTGATATCGGCGGGCACCGATATCACATCGGCGCCTGTGGTTTCGCGGATGTCTTCGGCGGTCTTATCAAGAACTGCAGGATCCCGGCCGTTGATGACGAGCGAGACGCCTGCCTCGGCAAGCGCCAGGGCACAGGCTT
>JAXGNF010000038.1:0-21946 GCA_040768135.1 Thermoleophilia bacterium
ACCCCGCGCCCGCCGTGGCGGGTGGTGCGAGGTGTGGGGGGCGGGCGGCGGGGGGGGCGGGGGCCCCCCCCGCTCCTGCCCACTGCACACCCGCAGCGCGCAACCGGGGGAATGTGTCGAGCAAGGCTTTGGGCCCGTAGTCCATGCTGTGGTTATTTGCCAGACTGACGACGTCGATACCGGCGGACGCGAGGCCGTCGGCCAAAGCCGGACGGCCGCGGAATGTGAACTGCTTCCACGACGCCCGGACTCCCTTGTCTGAGATCGGTCCTTCGACGTTGACGAAGGCGATCATTGCCGTCTCCAGTAGAGGTTTCACCTCCGCAAAGATCGCTGCCCCTCCGTGCTTATCCATGAAGTTGCCGGGTCCGCGGTCCCCGAGCACATCACCGCTTGCCGCCACGGTGAGGGCGCGGGGCAGGGTCGTGGTCGTGGTGGGGGGCAGGGTCGTGGTGGGGGGCAGGGTCGTGGTGGGGAGTTCGGAAGTGGTCGTAGCGGCCGGTTGTGTGGCGGTCATGGTGGCCCCGGCGGCCTTCGGGGATGAGGCGCGGGAGACCGAACCGGTCGCCGTAACACTCGTCGGAACGATCTGTGGAGTAGCTGCAGGGGGCAGGGTATCGGCCGATCCGATGGCCGGGATGGCCTTTGTTGTAGTTCCTTCCTTCCCCCGTGATGCAGTCGCCGAAACGTCGTCCGGCCCACCCCATACATACCAGGCGCACATGGCAAAGACTACCGCCCACAGCAGGGCGGCAGCGATTGCCCACCCTCGGTTGGCGGAGCGTCGGCGTCTGGGTGTGTCCAAGAGCACCATACCTATGAGTATACTAACGGCATGCGTCCCGTTGGCAGAGGAGACATAGGCAAGCGGGTGGTCGACGTCCAGACGCGTTTGGCCGCTTTAGGTTATTTCCTAGGGCGCGAGGGCGCGGATGGTTTTTTCGGGCCCCAGACCGAGAACGCCATACGTGCGTTCCAGCAGCAGCGTCTGCTTTTTGCCGACGGAGTGGTCGATCAGAATACCTGGACCGAGCTCGTCGAGGCCGGATACCAACTGGGAGAACGTCTCTTATATCTGCGGGTCCCGCCCATGCGGGGTGACGACGTTCTTTATCTGCAGAAGCGGCTCGGTGAGTTCGGTTTCGACTCGGGCCCCGCCGACGGCATCTTTTCATCGGCACTTGAGGTGGCCGTCACGGAGTTCCAGCGGAATGCAGGGCTCAACGTCGATGGCATCGTGGGGGAGACCACCCTAGATCGGCTCAGGCGCCTCCACAAAGACAGTACTCATGAGTACCTGGTCAGCATCCCTGACCGCATGAACGGTTATGTACCTACGCGGACCCTGTCAGGACTACGGGTGAGTCTCGATCCCGCTCATGGTGGGGCGGAGTGTGGATTCACGGGCGTCGGCGGGCTTCGTGAGAAGCATCTCAACCTCAGCCTCGCCCAGGAGCTCGCACGTCTCCTAGAAAGCCACGGGGTATCGGTGTTTTTGACCCGCTCCACAGACGTCCGGCTGTCGATCTATGAGCGCACCGAGGTCGCCAATGCTTGGGGGCCCGATATTCACATATGCCTGCATCACAACTGGAACTCCAGTCCTAAGGCCCAGGGGGCCGCGACCTATTTCTTCGCCAACTCCGCCTATGGGTCGGCGGCGGGTAGGCGCCTGGCCGGCTATATAGTCGACGCTCTCAGCCGGGAACTGGGACGGGTAGACGTTCACAAACACGGACGTAACTACGCCTGTCTGCGGGAGGTCAAGCCGTTGGCGGTCATGGTAGAGCCGGGGTTCGTGAGCCATCCGGTGGAGGGACCGGCCTTGGCCGATCCGGAAGTCATGGCTCGAGAAGCGGCTGCTATTCTCCACGGTATAGAGGCGTATCTGGCCCGTTTGTAGACGCCATTTGGGCGCCCCAGGTATCCCCCGGGTGGTCTGTGGGCCAGGAAAATGCTAAAGTGCGTGGAACTTTGAGGCGAGCGACAGGAGATCGCTCGGGACCCCAAGAGCTACCAGGGAGGCACCGATCATAACCGGCATGTCAGGCGGAATCGGGCGGCGTCTCATCTTCATCTTCCTCGTATTTCTGGTCGGCGGGTTGTTGCTGGGCGAGGTTGCCTTCGCCGAGCCGCCTGCGATCACCCGCGCGAAAAACGAGGCCGAAGCTCTACAAGAGCGCGTCGACGAGTTGGCCGCATTGGTTGATGCGGCTGTTGAAGACTACAACTACGCCAGAGCCCGTCTGGCGGAGACCAAAGCGGCGGCTGAGAAGACCCAGCTTCTCCTGACCAAGGCTGAAACCGACCTGGGGTTGGCCAACAGCGCTTTGACCAAACGGTTGGTCGAGATCTACAAACAGGGACGTTTGGGGGTACTGGACGCTCTGGTCGGGGTCTCCTCTTTCTCCGACCTCGTCAACTACCTTGAGTTGATGGAGCGCCTAAGCGAGCAGGACGCCGCCATTGTGGCCCAGGTGACCGCGTATCACGGGGAGGTCGAGACCCACAAGGTTGAGCTTGCCCGTCAGCTGAAAGAAGAAAAAGCTCTGGTGGCGGAGGCCGAAGCCGCCAAGGTCAATGTACAGGCACAATTGGCCGCAAACGAGAAGGCGCTTGCGGGCAAAGAAGCCCAGATAGCTCAACTGGAGAAAGAAGAAGCGGCTCGTCAGGCGAGACTGGCGGCCGAAGCCAAGAAGCGGGCCGAAGAGGCCCGCAAAAAGGCGGAGGCCGAAGCGGCCGCCAAGGCTCAGGCCGAAGCAAAGGCCAAAGCCGAAGCGGCGGCTAAGGCCAAGGCGGCGGCTAAGGCCAAGACCACCACTACCACCAAGCCGGCCACGGGTGGCGGTTCGAAGAAGGCTGCGGTCTCGGTTCCGGCATCGGCCCACGGTAATGATGTGGTCGCTATTGCCATGGACTACCTCGGCTGTCCATACGTCTGGGCCGGGGCCAGTCCCAAGGGCTTTGATTGCTCAGGGTTTGTGATGTACGTCTACAAGAAGGTAGGGGTAAGCCTGCCTCATTCCAGTCGTATGCAGTACACGTGCGGACGGCCGGTGGCGCGGGGCGACTTGAAGCCGGGCGACTTGGTCTTCTTCTACAGCCCTATAAGCCACGTGGGTATCTACATCGGAGGGGGCCAGATGATCCATGCTGCCGGCACGGGCAAGAACGTGCGCATCGACAATGTGTGGGTCAAAAACTATTACGGCGCCTGCCGTATCACCTCTTAGGCTTCAGCCATATGGATCCTCTCGCGATCTACTACCACCCGCTGTTCATCCAGCACGAGACGGGGGAACACGTCGAAAGCAAAGCCCGCCTGATCGTCGCGAAGCAACTCCTGGACGAGAGCGATATCGACCTGGAGTGGATCGAACCTCAAGCCGCTCCACTCGAAGCCATCGAACGTATACACGACCCCGCCTACATCGAGTCGGTTCAGGCACTGGCCACCAAAGGTGGGGGTTGGCTCGACTGGGATACGGCCGTCTCGCCGCAGTCGTACGACGCGGCGGTCTACGCGGCTGGGGCCGGACTGATGGCGGTCGAGAGGGCTCTTTCGGGCGGACGGAATGCTTTCATGCTTGTCCGTCCCCCAGGCCATCACGCGTGCCGCTCCAAGGGGATGGGCTTTTGCCTCTTCAACAACATAGCGGTGGCGGCGGCGCATGCTTTGGACAGATTGGGGCTGGAGAGAGTCCTGATCGTTGATTGGGATGTCCACCACGGCAACGGCACCCAGGCATCGTTCTACGATGATCCTCGGGTGCTGTTCTTCAGCACCCATCAAGCGGGCCACTATCCTGGCACCGGTATGACTCGGGAGGTGGGCAAGGGGGACGGCGCTGGTTTCACGGTCAACGTGCCTTTGCAGGCGGGAGGCGGCGATGGGGCCGTGAAGCTTGCGTTCGAGTCGCTCTTGATCCCGCTCGCACACGCATATGAACCTCAACTGGTCTTAGTCTCGGCGGGCTACGATCCTCAGCGTGGTGACCCGCTCGGCGGTCTGTGCTTCTCGGAGGACGCGTTCCAATGGATGGCGGCTTCGTTGCTCGCCCTCTCCCGTGACGTGGGAGCCGCTGGGCCTCTATGCTTCCTCGAAGGAGGATACGTACCTGAGATGCTGTCGGCCTCTATCGTGGCTACTCTTCGTGGCATGTCTGGGGACTTCCCGGCCTTCGATCCGAAGGTCTCTGCTGACGAACGCGCCGATGTACGTGAGGCCTTAGAAGAAGTCAAGCCCTACTGGCAGGGCGCCTTCTAACGTCGCGCTTGTTCAAGCGCGTGCTCGTCCGATCGATCGTTCTTCCTGTTACCGGCGACACCCCGGTCGGCGGCCGCCGTGTCTGCCGTCCGGGCCCCATTGTCGGCCGCTGAGCCTTCTATGTAACATTCCTGCGGTCGACCACTGCACCTCCCGGGGAACGTCCCCACGATCGGCTGCCGTTCTTACGGTGTAGTGCCCTTTCCCGGCAGTGGCCGTACTCTGCCTTGTCGCACGTCATCCCGGTGGTTAACCGTCGCTCGTCTATCGCTTCTCAAGTAACCGGCTGATTCCACCGACAACATGGTAGGAAGAACGGTCACTGTCGCACTGTGGGGTCCGGAGAGGTCCATGAAGAGCATAGACGAGCTGTTGGAAATAGCGACTCAGGCCGGAGCCTCCGACCTGCACGTCAAGGTAGGCAGTCCTCCCACCATAAGAGTGGACGGTGAGTTGCAGACTCTCGACGAGCCCGCCTGCTCACCCGACGATACGAAGGATTGCGCCGCCTCTCTCATGAGTGAGAAGCAGATACGGCGTTTCAGCGAGACCAATGAGATCGACTTCGCCTACAGCTCACCACAGGTGGGGCGATACCGCGTGAATGTCTACAGACAAAGAGGGACCATCTCGATCGCCTGTCGTCAGGTGGTTACCCGCGTACCCGATTTTGCCGAACTCAACCTACCCGCGGTGGTACATAAGCTGGCCTTGGAGCCCCGAGGGATGGTGTTGGTGACCGGGACCACCGGCTCCGGAAAGACTACTACGCTGGCTGCGATGATCGACCACATCAATCGCAATCTCCGCCGACACATCGTGACCGTCGAGGATCCCATCGAGATCCTTCACCGGGACAAGCTCTGCATCATCAACCAGCGTGAGGTGGGACTCGACACCGAGAACTACGCCTCGGCCCTCAAATACGTGCTGAGGCAGGACCCCGATATCATCTTCATTGGGGAGATGCGCGACCAAGAAACGGTGCGTACGGCTCTGAGTGCCGCCCAAACCGGACACTTTGTACTCAGCACTCTCCATACCATCGATGCCACCGAGACGGTCAACCGGATCATAGACTTCTTCCCGCTTTATCAGCAGAAGCAGGTGCGGATCATGCTCGCCGGCTCACTGCGCGGCATCATTTCTCAGCGGCTCCTTGGGTGTGTGGACGGGCTGGGCCGGGTCCCGGCGGTCGAAGTCATGGTGGCGACGGGTCGGATTCGGGATTTGATCCTCGATCCTCAGCAGACCCATCATATCCACACTGCCATCCAAGAAGGCGACTTCTACGGGATGCAGACGTTCGACCAGAGTCTGCTCGATCTGTTCGAGCGGGGGTTGGTTTCGCTCACCGATGCCTACTTGGTGGCCAGCAATCCCCACGACTTCCGGCTCATGGTCCAGGCCCGCGGGCACGAGATGCCGGTCTTCGACTAGTAGCCGGCCCTCGACTAGTACCCGGTCTAAATCCGGACTCCGAAGTCGGCTGGGGACCTCTTCGTTCTAACCTCGTTTGGTCGAGGGCTTCGCCTGTGCACCTGCTGGGGCTCGGGGGTCTCTGTGCTCCGGCACGAGTGAGGCGGGCCTCTCTTTCTTTTTGAAGCCGATCAGCCAGTTGATGAGACCACCCAACAAAGTCAAGAACGCGGCGGTGGCCAGCACCCACGCAACGCTGGTAGCGGAAAGAGGCCCTCCTGCCCAGATGACGATCTGCAGGACAAGGGTGTTGAAAAGGACTGTGGCAACTGCTTCGCCGATCGCCATCCCCGGTTTGGCCTTGACCCGATATAAAGGACGGACCAGGCTGTTCAGCAGACCGAGGAGCACCGCGAGCACCACCGCGATCCACACAGCGTCCACATGCAGACGTGGAGATATCAGGGAATCGACAAGATAGATCGCGAGGTAGAAGGCAAGGGCATCGGCCACCCAGCGGGCGAGGCCCTTCACGATCGATCTCCCGGAAGGGCGGCGGGATTAAGGCCCGGACTCTTGCTTTCATAACGGGTAAGTAGCCCACGCGCCGTTCTTTCGACCCTCTTTCGGACCGACAAGGGTCGCACGAGGACTGCGTCGCCGAGAAAGCGTATGACCTCCTGTGCCATCCAGCGTTCGTCCACATACGAGAGTCGGACCGATAGACGACCATCGGAGCGGCGTCTATGCTCCCAACCGGATTCTCGGATGTATGTGTGCCAACGGGCATCGAAGATGACGGTGGCCCAGGTGGCCACATCGCTTGCGAAAAAAGCCTGGCCGGCTCTCCGTGGGCCCAAGTCGATCTCGGTGCGGGGAGTGAAGACCTGGTTCGTGTGTCGGGCGGTGCGGATACGGTCCAGTCTGAAGGTGCGTTGTTCACCGGCCTTGCGGCAGTACGACTCCAGGTACCAACCGTCCGGCGAGCGGAAGAGGAGATAAGGCTCTACCGTGCGCTCCGCCAGTTCTTGTCGGGATGCCGTGTAGTAATCGAGCACGACGAGCAGGTGGTGGCCGATGGCGTGATTGAGCACCTCGACTATCTCTGGGTCGGGAGGCAGGACATCGTCGACGATGACGGTGCCCTCCGGTCCTTTGGCTCCGACAAGCGTGCGGATCTTGTCCCGTACCGGCGAAAGGGAGGTGAGCCCGGCCGGAGCGATGGTGTCACCCAGAAGGTCCAGAGCCAGCAACAGGGCTCGGGCCATGACCGGTGATAGCCGGGCGGGGTGGGCGAACGTGTCGGCCATGACGTCCCTCGCTACTTGGACCCCATCGGGACCGGCTTCCGCGGTGAGCGCGTATGTGCCCCCACCGTAGTTGACCAGGTTGATGAGGGCCAGGTCGTTTTCAACCTCGAGTCGGGTGAGACCTAGGTCGTCCTCGAGATCCTGCCACGTGACCAGCGGCGGACGTTGTTCGTCGACGAGGTAGTACAGCAGTGCCATAGCGCGGCTTATACGCTCGGGAGCAATAGGGGCGTCTTGATCGTCGGACTCTGCCGTTCCGGCGAGGCGGGAGGGCCTGGGGTCGACTCCGTCCTTTTCGGGCGTCTGTTCGTCGATGGAGTCAGCGCTTTCTATGGCGTCTTCTTCGGCCACCTCGCCGGCATGCCCCGCGCAGATGGAGATGAGCGCCTCTCGCAGCTTTTCTCTGAGGGCGAGGGGCTCCAGTAGCTCGCCGCAACCGCCCAGTCCAACCACCCATGACATCAGCACCGTCTCATCCGCGTAGGGGACGGAGAAGACGGCGCAACCATCCGCCTCATCTGTCGTGCGGGATACGTGCGGGCGGAGGCGGTCCACCCACCAGGCGAGATCATCCCCTACCTTGATGAGAGCGGTTCCTCGAACAGGACCGATCAGCCACGGAGGGCGGGCTCGATACTGGTCGGGGTCGAAGTCGGCAGGGACCGAGAAATCTCGTGGCTTCTCAGTGAAAAAGCGCACCGCTCCCTGGATCCTACCCAGGCGGAACGTCCGGATGTTCCGGCGCAGATGGTCGTGGCCGATGACGTACCAATGACCCTGGATGAAGTTCAGGCTGTAAGGATCAAGGGTGCGCTCAAGGAGGCTGCCGTCGCCCGCCGGGTAGGAGAAGCACACCGTCTTACTCCTTGTGACGGCCTCCTCCAGACGGGCGAGCTGCCGGCCGGACCGGCGGGCGTCCTCGTCCGGGGCGAGCGCCACCGGTAACTGCTCGAGCTCCAAGCGCATGGGATCGCTCCGTCCACGCAGGATGGTGGTAAGGGCCATCCGCAACGGCCGAGCGTAGGCGAAGCGGCCGTCCAAAGCAGCCAGGGCGAGGGACAGGGCTCGGATCTCCGCCGGGGTGAAGTCCACGGCAGGCAGACGGAAGTCATCTTCGGTGAGAAGATACAGCTGCGTCTCGACTGCCTCTGCGGCTTCTGCGCCGCTCAGAACTCGTATCTGGATACCCACCTTCGCCAAGTCGGCTCTGTCGCCGTGGAAACGCCGGGTGAACGTATCGTCGCTCATCAGCGCATAACCCTCGACCGAATCTCTGATCTCCCTGGCTGTGAACGGTCGGGGGCGGCTGAGGAGGAACGATACGAGGGATAGTTGGCGTATGAGCTTGTTTTTGTCGCGACTCATGGCTTAAGACTAGCGCACTGCGGCAACTACGGTCGGTATCCGTCCGGGACGGGCTCTACAATAGCTTGAGTCATGAATAGACCGTCTGTCAATCAACTAAGGCTGATCCTGGGACCCGCCAACTCGGGCAAGCAGGGGCTTATCCTCGATTGGTGGCAACAGCGGCTCCCTGAGAAACCCGTGGTGGTGGCACCCACGGCCCCCGACGCGCGCCGCCTGTCGCTTGAAATGGCCGAACGGACCGGAGGGCTTGTAGGGCAGAGCCAGGCGGTGACGTTCGACGGGTTGGTGCGACTGATCCTCGGCCGCTCACCACGTTATGCGACCGATCTTGAGCGCGCGCTCATCGCGGCGCGCCTTCTTCACAGTCTTGATCTGGAGGCTCTTGGCTCCCATGCGCATCTCCCCGGGGTCGGTACCGGGCTGGTGGGGCTGCTCGATCAGTTGCGGGAGAGCGGCTTGGAGCCCCATCGTCTCGACCATATCCTTTCTAGCTGGGCGCTCGTCGAACCGGAAGATGCCGCTCTTGCAGGCGACATCCGCCGGTTGATGCGGGCTCAGGAGCAGATATATGCCGCCATGGGTATCACAGACCGCCCCGCGGCGCTACGTGAGGCGTCTTCGGTGGCAGGCACCTGGCAGAGACCATTGGCCCTCTATGGCTTCACATCCTTCACAGCCGCCCAGCGAGAAGTAGTCATAGCCCTCTCGCAACGGGTGGAGGTGCTGGTCACGTTCACCTATGACCACTCCCGGGAGGCCAACCTCACCACCCCGGCCGAGATCGCCTGGTGGACGGCTCGAGCTGCCACCACCGAGACCGTGGCTCCGCCCCGGCGCGCCTATACCTCCGCGAGTATCGAATACCTCGAGCGGCACTTCATGAGCAGCGTGGTGCCCCCGCCGGCACCGCCGGCAGGAACGGACCGTGGTATCCAAGGGGGAGTCCGCTTCCTCTTGGCTTCGGGACAGCGGGCCGAAGCCGAATTGGCGGCGGAGAAGATCGCCGATCTGCTCCGTGGTGGTTTTAGGCCGGGAGAGATCGCAGTGATTGTGCGGAACGCTCACTCGTGGGGCCGCCTGCTGAGCGACGTCTTCGAGTCATGTGGCATCCCTTACCACCTGGATGACCGCTGCTCGGTGCGCGAGACCGGGCTCGGTCACGCCTTTCTGAGTGCGCTGCGCGGAGTGGTCCATGATGATGCTCGGGCCTTACTCGCGTATTTGCGCAGTCCCTACAGTGGCCTCTCCCTGGAAGAGGTTAGCGATCTGGACCTCGCGTATCGGCGGGGGACGAACAAGGGGGCTCAGGCCCTGGCCGGATTGGCCGCCGAAAGAGGCTCATCCTCTCCTCTAGGTTTGTGGACGATGGTCGGGAGAGGCGCCGTCCCCGGGTCCAAGTGGGACGAAGACCACTTGCGGTTCGCGCCCATGGGCGCCGAAGGGCTTGTGCGCGATATGCTGCTCGCCGGACTGTGTGGCTCGGAAGTCGGAGACCGTTCGTTGGCGGAGGATGTACGCGCCTTCCGGGCTCTGCAGACATCGTTCGTGACGATGAAGGCCCTTGCTTCGGTAGGCGAGGTTGTTGATGCCGCGGTTGAAGTACCGGTGGGCAACCTCGGGAAGAGCAGGGGCGCGCCTGCTTGGCTTGATCCTCGGCTGGTGCTGCGTTCCCTTGGCCGGGTGGCCGTACCGGGCGGCAGAGTGGAGGACGAGGACGCCGTCCAGGTGTTGAGCGTACAGAGGGCCCGGGCCCGCCGTTTTCAGGCGGTGGTGATGCTGGGTCTCGTAGAGGGGGAGTTCCCCGGGCCTTCCGGCAGACCCTCGCTGCTCAGCAGAGCCCAGCGTTCGCGACTGGATGAGGTGGGAGGCGGGTTTCTCCCGCCCGAATCCGACCAGGAGGTCGCTCTCTTCTTAAGCGCCGTTTCCCGGTCATGGCAACTGCTCTTTCTGAGCGCGCGGAATGCCGACGATGACGGCACCGAGAGCGTTGAGTCACACTACTGGCAAGAGGCCCGACGGTTGCTCGGGGTCAGTGAGTCCGATCTCGAATACCGCACCTTGTCCGACCAGGTCTACTCTCCTGATCGTGCCCCGTCCTTACGGCACTATCTGCGCGCGTGCGTCCGTGCGCGACGCACGCCGCACGTGACAGCCGTAGGGGCGGAGTCGAGGGTACCGGTGCCGTGCTGGAGTCGTCCCCCTTCTCGGTTGGTCGATCCCGCCGTCTTGTCCGAACTGGCTTCCATTGAATGCTTCAGCCCGTCGATCTTGGAGGTTTATGCCGATTGTCCTTTTGCATGGTTTGCAGGAAAGGTCGTGGGCGCTGAAGATATCGACGTGGGGCTGGACGGCCGTGCGATCGGAGGGTTGCTGCACAGCGTGCTTAGCGAGACCTATAGCTCTCTGGCGTCGGCAGGTCTGTTGCCCCTGAAGGCGACTGATGTACCTCGGGCGGAGCAGATCGTCGACAGCTCCATCGATCGGCGGGTCTGGGAGGAGGAGTGTCCGGGTACACCCGCCGAGCGGCGTCTGGTCGCCTGGCGACTGAAGCGGATGGCGCGCAACCTGTTCGACATGGAAGTCTCGGCGGCCGGTCCCTTGGTGTTCGCGCAAGGCGAGAGGCGGGTGGGGGAGCCCCACGGGGTCGATATTGGTGGAGTCAAAGTGCGGGGCCGCATCGACCGGGTGGACACCACGCCCGACGGCAGAGGGATGTTCGTACTCGATTACAAGACCGGGTTCATCCCGTCCTCGAAATCGTTGGGGACCGGAGAGGGACTGCAGCTACCGCTCTACCTCCTGGCGCTGGCCGCCGAGCGGCCGGACATGGACATCATTGGGGGAGCCTATATTTCGCTGTCCGACAAGAAGCGGTCGGGCGTAGTGAAAGCCGCGTCTGAGTGGGCGCTGGGCTCGGGGACCAAAGGGGTCGCGAGCTTCGACGAAACCGGTTTTGAAAAACTGTCGCAGACCACACTCGAGACGGCGATAGGGGCCGCGCGTGGGATTCGGGCCGGAGCGATCGCTCCTCGGGACGACCGGGTGTGTCCGTCATGGTGCACGTTCGGGCCGGCTTGCCGGGCTCGGCGGGCGGAGTATCGCCCATGAACGCCAGACACGGCACAGAACTGTCCCACGAGCAGGCACGGGTGGTGGCCGACTCCCGTCCGCGGGTACTGGTCTCCGCCGGAGCGGGTAGCGGCAAGACCCGGCTGCTGGTGGCCTATTTTGTGCGGGCACTTCTGGACGAGGGCGTCCCGGTCGATCGGCTGGTGGCAGTGACTTTCACCCGCAAGGCCGCGGGAGAGTTGGCCGACCGCATCCGGGCCGAATTGCAGCTTCGGGGGAGGCCTGATCTGGCCTGGTCACTCGAGGCCGCCACCATTGGGACCATCCACAGTCTCTGCCGACGTCTGATCGTAGATCGGTCCCTCGAAACGGGCATCGACCCTGACTGTTCGGTGCTCGAGGCGGAGGCGTCCATGCTTCTCAAAGAGGAGGTCGTCCGGGAGGCCTGGGAACGGGTGGTCGAGCGTGCGGGCGAGACGGAACTAGGGGTACTCGCCTCCGGGCGGGAGGCTCTGCTCAAACAGATAGGACCTCTCTACGATCGACTTCGCGGACTGGGGAACGAACGCCCCCAGATAACCGTTCCCCCGGGGCCTTCTGTGGCGACCGCGCGCATCCACTTGGTTGCCACGATCGATCGGGCCTTGGAGGCGGCTTCGGCGCGGGACAGCCCCGGTCCTACCCTCGTAGCCGACCTAGAGAAGCTCCGCGCGTGTCTGGACTGGATCCAGAGCCGTCCGACCGATGACGAACAGGCGGCCGGGCTTGAAGAGACTAAGTTGTTTTTCCCTTCGCGAGGGACTAAGAGTGTGAACGCGGTGTTTGAACCGGTGCGGGAGGCGTTGACTGAGTATCGTCTGGCGCTGGCCGAGATACGACTACGTCCGTTTGTGATGACGGTCAATCATCTTCTATCGGAGTTTCACCAACAGTACGAAAAACGCAAGCGGGAGCAGGGTTTGGTCGATTTCGCCGATCTCGAACTACTGGCCCGAGCCCTCACCCGAAGAGCCGTCGCCGGCACCCCGCGTAGCCCGGTTCTACCTGGAGCTTGGGTGCTTATCGACGAGTTCCAGGACACTAACGAGGTCCAGTGCTCCATTCTCGATGGCTTGGGGGCGGCCCGGCTGCTCATGGTAGGGGACCGGCGACAGAGCATCTATCGCTTTCGGGGAGCCGACGTCGCGGTCTTCAGTAAGCGAGAGGATGACCTGGGTTCCCGATCCGAAGATGATTCCACTGGGGTGCTCCACCGCCTCGACACTAACTACCGTAGCCGCCCGGAAATACTTGCTTTCGTGAATCGGCTGTTCGCTCACCCTAGTCATTTTGGAGAAGGCTTCAAGCCCCTTCTGTGGCCCAAGCAAGCAATACCTCCGTCGGAGGGTGCGTCTGAACAGGCCACTTGCTCCGGCGGCAGTATCGAATGCGCTGGAGAATCCGCGTTCACACGGACGTCTGAGTCCACTGTCGTGGAGATCCTGGTTGCCGAGCGGGGCGTGGAGCTTGACACGGGCGGTCCGCTCTACAAGATGCAGGAGGCCGAGGCGTGGGTGGCAGCGGATCGCATTCGTACTCTCCTCAAGGACCGAGGTTATACCCAGCGCGACATCGTGGTCTTGTTGCCCACCCACACTTACGTCGACATCTACCGTCAAGCCCTCCTGCGAGCCGGTCTGGACGTCTATGTTGTACGTGGCAAAGGCTACTACTCGCAGGAGGAGGTGGCCGACGTTGTCTCGCTACTAAGGCTCCTGATCAATCCTCACGACGACCTCGCGATGATGGCCGTTCTGCGCTCGCCCCTGGTTGGAGTCACCGATGATGCCCTCTACCACCTTGGTCGAGCCCGGGCCAACGACAAAGGTTCCATGTGGGAGGTAGTACGTCAGAGACATGTCGAGGCCTTGGACGGTAGTGATAGATTGCTACTGGACGGCTTCCTTGAGCGGCTGAATCGTTTGCAGCCCAGGGTCGGTAGGCCGGGTCTGGCCCGGTTAGTCGACGACGCCACCAGCCTCTTCTCATATGATCTTTGCCTACTGGGGGCCCCGGACGGCCTGCGTCGGTTTGCCAACGTGCGCAAGCTCATGCGTATGGCTCAGGACTTTGAGGCTCTAGAGGGGCCGGACCTGGCTGGGTTCGTCGACTTAGTCGAGTCCATGGGGGACCTGAGCGACAAAGAGGGCAGCGCTCCGATCTTAGCTGAGACAGACGACGTGATCCGGGTTATGACCATCCACCAGGCCAAAGGTCTGGAGTTTCCCGTGGTGGTACTTGCCGGCCTGGGGTCCAGCGTGTTCCATGGTCGAAGGCCGGATATCGTCGTCGGTGACGACGGGCGCGCAGGGGTCTTTCTCCCAGGTTCGAAGCGCGACCACTACGAGCAACAAGATCTGTCCTGGGGACCGGCTGCTGAGATCGTCGCCCAGGATCATGAGAGAGCAAACGAAGAGGACGTCAGACTCATGTACGTAGCCATGACCCGTGCGGAAGAGCGGCTGTTTCTCGTTGGAGCAAGACCGAAGAACGACGAGCTGGATGATTCCCGCATCAGCCGCGTCATCATCGGCTTGGGGTTCGATAGCCTGCCTCCCGAAGGGACGAGCCTGCCACTAGAGGGTCTGGCAGCGTCCCTGAGCAGTGTGGCAGCGTCGCCGAGCAACGTCGAAGTGCTGGAGGTGGACGCTTTCACCGGGCCGGGAGAGAGTCGAGGTTCGGGCCCCATCTCGGCCGGCGTGTGCACGGCAGACGCCGAAGGATCGCCGCCTGAGTTCGTGGAGAGCACGAAGCGGGGAGGTCTACCGCGACAGGTCAGTTTCTCAGCGTTGGCGGCCTACCAACAGTGTCCGCGGCGCTTCTATCTGGAGCGCATGCTGGGTCTTGACCTGGAAGCAACGACCGGCAACCACTTAGACGACCCAGGATATATCGCCGGCGCTGATGACGATGACGGTGCCGGTGTGGCGCCCGAGCGGAGTGACCTGCTGCTCGATCTTGAGGAGCGGCGCGGAGGCCGCAGCCTTGGGTTGCTTGTGCATGGACTCCTAGAGAGGCTGCCCGCAAAGGACGGAGGTCCGCAGGAGGACCTTGTCCGTCGCGAGGCCGACGTCTGGCTTGAAGAACAGGGTGTCGTTATGGCTCGGGCTGATTTCGAGCGGGCTGTGGCTCTCACTCTGGGTTTCTGGCAGGCCGAGCCCGCCCGCCTATGGTCTCATCCGGCGGCCGAGCGCGAGGCCCCCTTCTCTTTCGCGCGCCAGGGGGTGCTCGTATCGGGCATTATGGACCTGGTTGTCAAAGAAGATCCATGCTGGCGCATAGTCGACTATAAGACGAATGCTCTCAGAGGGCGCACCCCGGCCGAGGTCGCCACAGGCTACGACCTGCAGGTGGCGGTATACTGCCTCGCGGCTTTGCAGGCCGGTGCCCCTGCAGTGCAGATGGACCTCGTCTTTCTTGAGCATCCCCATGAGCCTCAGACTAGACGGTACGGCCCAGACGATATCGAGGTGCTGACCGGCGTCCTTGATGACGTCTTGGGTCGCTTGGGGCAAGGCGAGTTCCCCGCATGCGTAGATGACGAATGCACGTGGTGTGCGGTGGAGGCCGTCTGCTCGTCCATGGCCTGCGGGTAGACGATGGTATACAATATGCGGCCGTCGGCAGATCGGCCGGCTGCCTCGGCGGCAGACGAGAGGCGGGGTGTAGCGCAGCCTGGTAGCGCGCATCGTTCGGGACGATGAGGTCCCGGGTTCAAATCCCGGCACCCCGACCATCTGCAGCAGCAACATGTAGCAAAACCAGCCGTTTTTGCGGTTTGGGCGTCTGCCCGAACCCAGAGGCGCGACGCCCCCTTCATTGTGCCGGTCCGGCGGATCCAGTCATTAGCGTACGCAGATCACCACCGACTTTGGTTCAACCATATGCGCAGATGACCAACGGTTTCGGCTCAACTATGTATGTAGATGACCACCAGTACGTGGGTGCCGGCTTCGTCCGGCAGGACTTGTCCCGTGTCTGCCGTCCCCTCGCCCGATTTCGCCATGGTCGAGGTGGTGTATGTCCAACCGGCTACTCCCGGCTGCATACGACGGGCCGACAGCGTAGGTAGATCGCTCTTGTGCGCAAACAGCCTGGTCGTAGCCTCGGCAGCGGCGTCCGGGGGCCGCACATCCATGAATACCGGGATCTGCGCGGAGGCTCCTATGGAGCGGAGCAGATCGACGAGTTGTGCGGCGTCGTTTCGAGGGACAAAGGCGGCGAACGTGGGTCCGTCGAGGGCGAGGGGGTCATGGAGGGGCTGTAGACCGGTAAGAGCAACGATCTGCTCAGCAACTGAGGCAGCTGATTTCAGGGCAGAATCTTCGTCTGCCAAAGCCGCGGCATCAAAGACGAAGTAGGCGGGCGCCGCCGCCTCTTCAAGGTTGACGATCATGGCCCCTCGGTCCTGAGTACCGGCTGCCATCATGGCGACCGCCGTGGTGTTCTCGGGCGGTTCGGCTGGGATGTCTGTCTCCGCGGTGGTCGTCGTCACTTCAGCGGCCGCCGTTGTTGTCATTGGTGCTGCCGTGGTAGGTATTGCCGGAGTCCCTGCGGGAAGCTCGGCGGCCGCTTCTTCACCGTCGGTCATCGTCCTGGCCTCGCTGTAGGAAGCGGGAATCGCGGCTTCACGTGCTAAATCACTTCCGCCCGGACGCAGCAGTCCGTAGCCGATTATGGCCAGAAAGACGGCCGCTACTCCTATCGTGGCGGGAATCCATGGCCTGAGCCTCCGGCGCCAGACGAGTGACCAGCGAGACGGTTCTTGGGTCCGGTCGTGACTTGAAGCATATGTAGGTCTAGTAGCCGCAAAGACCTCGTCCAAGACCTGATCTTCGAGCCTGAAGGGTGGATCTTCCTGAGGGAATGCGTGGAGAAGGCCGGCCACGGTCTCCTGCGTCCGCAGCCGACCGGCACAGGCCGGACACTCGTCGAGGTGACGTTCGATGGCCGCGGTAGTCTGCGGATCGAGACGTCCGTCCACGAAGTCGACGGCCAGTTCAACCCAGTCGTCCACGTGACCGGACAGGCTCTTGCTCGGCTCTGTCGGCCGATTCGTTTTGTGATCGCCATCGAACATGAAGTATCGTCCCCTAACTTGCTCTACCCTGTGACGGTCCCCGCCGGGTCTTGGTTCCTGCCCGTCGATTCCCTCCCATGCTCCCTGGAAGATCCGGGTGGTTCGTACCCCGCTTCGGTGAGGGCGGCGGCAAGCGCCTCCCTAGCGCGGAAGATACGCGACTTGATGGTTCCTTCTCGAACACCCAAGATCTCGGCGGCTTCGTTGTACGGAAAACCTAGTAGGTCGCACAATACGACTGCGAAGCGGAAGCCCTCGTCCAAGCCCATCAGTGCGCGCCTGAGCGGATCGGACAGTCCGTCGACGGCTGGGTCGAGTCCCTCCCGGCCGGTGGCCACCACAGATGCCGACCCTGACGGGCCCGACAGGTCATCCAGGATCTCCGAATCCATAGGTTCGGGTTTTTGTCGGCGGAGGTGATCGTAGGCTGTGTTCACCACGATGCGGTGCAGCCAAGTGCTAAAAAGGGACTCACCCTTGAAGGAGTCCAGGTTCTTGAAGGCCTTGATGAACGCTTCTTGGGTGACATCTGCCGCATCCCAGGGGTTGCCGAGAGTGCGGAGTGCTAAGTTGTAAGCCCGACGCTCGTGCCTCTTATAGAGTTGGGCCAGGGCCTCTTCATCCCCACGCCGTGCGCGTTTGAGGAGAGCGGCTTCGAGATCGGCATCCGTGCCGCTCACAGGTCGCTTCTCACCCAAGTTGCCCCGGCTCCTTTGGTCTGTCGCTTCGGACGCACTCCGCAATTCTAACAGCGGATACTGTGGTAACGTCCCCAGGAGGACGTCCGGAGTCGGAGGTAGAAGAGCCCATGGGAGAGGAGTTCAACGAAGCACAAAAGGCCGACAAGGCCGAAGAGTCGGAGCACGTCGAAGCGACTCAGGCCGGGGTGGGTGAGGTCGACTCGGCCGAAGGGACTTCAGAGGGCGCAGGAACTGCAGAAGGCGTAAGGGCCGACGAGGAGCAACGACTCGAAGAAGAAAAAAAACCCGGCGGGGAGGAAGAGGCCGGCGGGGAGGAAGAGACCGACGGGGAGGAAGAGCTCGACGAAGCCGAGATCATGGCCCGCCTGCAGCAGGAAATACGCAACCTACCGGTGAGCGACCACCTACTGTACATGATGCACTCGTTGTCGACGTTGGCCGTCAGTCGCATGGGTGTCACCCCGGAGACTACCGGTCTGCGCGACCTCTCCCAGGCGCGGATGGCCGTCGACGCCTTCAAGGCGCTGATGGAGATAGTAGAGCGGGACCGGCCGGCCGAGGAGATGACGGCCCATCGGAAAGTGCTGTCTGAGCTGCAATTGGCATACGTGGCGGCTCTCGATCGGGGTACGGCTGAGACCGGGGGAGAAGAAGCAAGTACCCCTCAGGCGGGCGACGGCGGGACCGAGGAGTAGGTCGAAAAGCCGGCATCGAAAGGCACCTCGGACGCCGACTGCGCTGCGCATAGCTTTTCCGCCTCGGACGGCGAACGTGCTGCGTATAGCTTCTCCTCCCTGGACGGCGGCGCCGCACAGTCCGTTGTCCTTGGAGGCGGGGGTTGCAACTATCGGCGGGCCTGCGGAAGAGCGGTGTGCCCGTGATACTCTGGTGCGCAGGTCGCGGATAGGGGCCGGGTGGACACATGTGACGGAGCGGCCAGGCATCTTTGAAGGAGGAATATGTCGGTTCAGATTGGCATCATCGGGGGGAGCGGGCTCTACGACATGGCGGAGCTGACGGACCGGGAGGAAGTCCGGCTGCAGACGCCCTTCGGCGATCCCAGCGGACCCTACGTGTTAGGGACGCTCCGCGGGCACCGGGTGGCTTTTTTGTCGCGGCATGGAGCCGGCCACCGCATACCGCCGTCAGAGTTGAACTTCCGAGCCAACATTTTCGGATTCAAGCTCCTAGGCGTGGAGCGCATCCTGTCGGCCAGCGCGGTTGGGAGTCTGAAAGAGGAGTATCCCCCGATGGACGTGGTCATTCCTGACCAGTTCTTCGATCGGACCCGCGGCCGGATCAGTACCTTCTTCCATCAGCAGGGCATCGCTGTGCATATCTCTTTCGCGCACCCGGTCTGCCCCGAACTCAGTCAGATTGCGTATGAATCGGCCCAAGCGGTGGGTGCGACGGCCCACTTCGGGGGTACCTATGTGTGTATGGAGGGGCCTCAGTTCTCCACTTTGGCGGAATCGAGGCTGTACCAGAGTTGGGGCATGGACGTCATCGGGATGACCAACCTCCAAGAGGCCAAGTTGGCCCGCGAGGCCGAGATCTGCTACGCGACCATCGCCCTGGTGACCGACTACGATTGTTGGCATCCTGAGGCCGAGAAGGTGACGGTGGACATGATCGTCGCCAATCTGGCGCGCAACGTCGACACTGCTCAGAAGCTCATCGCTGAGGCTGTGGGAAGGGTCTCGCACGAGCGCTCCTGCTCGTGTGGTAGCGCCCTGGCGACGGCTATCATCACCAACCTCGATGCGGTCTCAGAGGAGACCAAACGAGATCTGGCTCCCATCATCGGCAAATACGTGGAGTGAGGTGCTGATGGAGCCTGTTCTTGCCGTTGGGTCCGTGGCCTTCGATACCATCAAGAATCCGTTTGGAGAGGCCGTACGCGTGGTGGGGGGGTCGGCCGCCTACTTTGCGGTGGCGGCGTCGTTCTTCACCGATGTGAGGTTGGTCGCGGTTGTTGGCGAGGATTTCGGCGAACGGGGTGCCTCGCTGTTCGAAGGCCGGCGCATCGATCTGGCCGGTCTTCAGACTGTTCCCGGGGAGACCTTCCGCTGGAAGGGTGAATACGGGTTCGATCTTAATGCTCGAGAGACCATCTATACCAAACTCAACGTCTTCGAGCAGTTTCGACCTGCAATACCTGAGGCTTATCGTTCGTCGCCGTTCGTTTTCTTGGGAAACATTCATCCTCAACTTCAGCTTGAAGTTCTGGACCAGGTGACGTCAGCGCGACTGGTGGCCGCCGACACGATGGATTTCTGGATCCAAGGGACGCCTGGGGAGTTGCGTGAGGTACTCAGTCGTGTGGATGCGCTGATCATCAACGATGCCGAGGCGAGGCAGTTGTCGAACGAAGCCAACCTGGTCAAGGCCGCCCGCGCCCTACGGGCGATGGGCCCGTGCACGGTCGTGATCAAACGGGGAGAGCACGGGGTTCTGATGACGTGCACCAATGACGGTGACTTCTTTGCGGCACCCGCGATGCCGCTGGAGGAGGTCTTCGATCCGACGGGGGCCGGTGATACCTTCGCCGGTGGATTCGTCGGGTCGCTGGCCGCTTGTGGCGAAATAACCGATGCAACCCTCGCTCGGGCCATCATCTATGGGAGCACGGTCGCGTCGTTCGCGGTCGAGGACTTCAGCCTAGACCGGCTGCTGCGTCTGACCCGGGATGAAATTGACGAGCGTTTTGACTACTTCAGACGCCTGACCTACTTCGACTGAGTCCACCTCGAATACCGGGTACGGTTCGGTCTCCCGTGGGCAGATCGGCCCTCCGCGGCCGTCTCGGTCTGGGCGGGCAGATCAGTCGTCCCCGGGCAACTCGGTCTGGGCCGGTGGCTCGGTGTCGGCCGGCGTCTCGGTGTCCGCCGGTGCCTCAGTCCGGGTGGAAACCCGCTTGGATGGAGTAGATCTCTTGGAGGTCGTACGACGTGGCGTTTTCTTAGCCGGAGCCTCTTCGGTGGAGTCACCGTCGCCCGAGGCGGCCTCCGGTGCTTCGGGGGTGGCCGGTGCTTCTTTGGCCGGGGCAGTCTCCGTTGGAGGGGCGTTCTTCGGTTCGGCCGAGCCCGACTCGTTTTGGGCCGCCGCGGGTGCGGGTTCGTCCAAGACCGTTGCCTTGGTTACCTCCTCTTCGGAGACTGGCTTCTCGGCGGGCATCTGAGGATATTCCACTACTATCGCCCCGTCTTCGCCACGCCGGATGGTGGCGTTCTGGATGGCTCCCAACACTGAGGACTTGCGGGTGTCGTCGGTCTCAGCGGCCAACTGCAGGTCGGTCTCGAGCACCTTGCTGTAAAGCTGCTCGACCAGTCGGATAGACTCGTCCGAGGTCAGCTGAAGGGGGCGGAGCAGTGCCGACACCTTGGAGAGGATGGCCTTCAAAGCGACAAGCGAATCACCTTCCTGCACATCGTTTTCACCTGTGCGCCGCTGGTGTTCGTCCTCCGGCTGGCTGTCCCTGCGATCGCTACGGCGATCGCTATCGCGTCGATCTCTCTTGCTCACAGCTGCATCCTCTCGCTCTTAGTACGATAAAAGTCCACGGCCCTGGCTATCCCTTCGATTAGGTCTACCTTCCACCTCCACCCCAGCTCTCTCTCTGCCTTGGAGGCATCCAGAGCGATGTGTTCGACCTCTCCCGGCCTTACGGGGGCAAACAGCGGTGTGACGTTGGAGCCTACCGCTTCCTGGACGGTCTGGAAGACCTCCAGATCGGTGATCTCGATCCCTCGTCCCAGATTGTAGACGGCGCCACCCGGGCTGTTAAGGGCGAGGATGTTTGCGTCGACGATATCTCCGACGTAGCAGTAGTCTCGCGTCTTACTCCCATCTCCGAAAATGGTGGGCTGCTCACCGGTGAGGAGTTGTAAGGAGAATATGGCCACAACCCCAGCTTCGCCATGGGGGTCCTGCCGGGGGCCATAGACGTTCGGGTAACGTAGCACCACGTATTCCAGACCTCGGTTCTGCTGGTATGTGTACAGGTACTGTTCGACCGCGTGCTTGCTCACTCCATAGGGGGATACCGGATCGATGGGATGGGTCTCGTCGGCGGGCGTGAAGCAGGCTTCACCGTACAGGGCTCCACCGGTACTTGCGAACACCACCCGCCCGACCCCATGTCTTACACAGCACTCGAAGAGGTTCAAAGAACCTCCGATGTTCACGTCGGCATCATAGCGGGGATCGCGTACCGATTCGGTTACGTTGGCGTGGGCGGCATGGTGGATGACGACGTCGGGGGTCTCCTCTATAAACACGTCATCCAAAGCGTCGTCACGGATGTCGATCTCGTAAAACGTGGCTGCGGTGGGGAGGTTCTCGCGCCTGCCGGTGGACAGGTTGTCGACAATCGAGACCTGTTGGCCGAGGGATACCAGGCGGTCGCATACGTGTGACGCTATGAAGCCTGCCCCCCCAGTTACTAGTATCCTCATGTGCGCTCCTTATCAGAAACCACAGTCACCGGCCCTCCTTACTCCGGCGTCGGGTTGTGCCGTCATACCATGAGTATCGGCGTCACGTTCTTCCCAGTGTAGTGCACAAACCGCCTGGAGGTCAGCGAAAAGGCCGATACGGTATAATCTCGCAGCCGAAGCCAGAGGAGTGCGTCTGTCGGGACGTGGCGCAGCCTGGTAGCGCACCTGCTTTGGGAGCAGGGGGTCGGAGGTTC
>JAXGNF010000039.1:0-5905 GCA_040768135.1 Thermoleophilia bacterium
CAAGAGCGGTAGCACCATCTGCCTAGGGGGAATCACATGGGCAAGGTACCAGACACAGCCGAGAACATGGCCCGCTGCTTATGTGGCAACTGCCCGTCCTACCCTGCCGAGGGCGGTTTTTACTGTGCCACGGGAAAGAGCGCTAAGGCGATTCAGAAGCGCGGGTGCGTCTGCGGCGACTGCGAGATCTTCAAGGAGTACGGCCTCATAGACGGCTATTACTGCGTGACCGGGGTCGCGGGGGAAGGGCCGCAATAGAGGTTAGTCTCTAGTCTCTATGATGACCAATCCTTCTTCGGCGCCGATAGACTGACAGTTCGCTGATGGAGCCGAGTAAGGAGGGGCCCAGCAGGTCTAGGGACCGGAGGAACAAGCCGGGTCGGACTGCAGACTCAGCCTTGGCGTTTGCCCGGAAGGGGGAAACACGTGGCCCAGAGATACTCAAGCCGGTTAACGAGCAAGACTCCGCGGGTCGCAGATATCGTAAGCTTCCGCTTCGACAAGCCGCCCGGCTATGAGTACGTGCCGGGACAGTGGTTCGTCGTCGAATTTACAGACGCCACCGGAACACACGGGCATCATTTCTCTCACTCGAACTCACCCAACGACCTCGAACTCGAGTTCACCACCCGACTCCGTGGCACCGAGTTCAAAAACGCGCTTGACGACCTGCCTATCGGAGCCCGTGTGGAACTAGAAGGCCCCTATGGTGGCTTCACCTTGGCCCAAAACGTAGACCGGGTTGCCCTCGTCACTGCCGGTATAGGCATCACCGCAGTGCGCAGCATCCTCCTCTGGCTCGCCGACGACCGCGGCCAAAGAGCCGATCCCCCTGGCTCGATCGTCCTTCTCTTCGCCAATCGTTCCGAAGAGGGTATTCCGTTCCGTGACGAGCTTGCCGACTTGGGGGGGCGCCTTCCGCTGCGCGTGGTCCATATCATCAGTAATCCTGGAGAAAACTGGGAGGGCTACCGCGGCCATATTGACGCAGAGATCCTAGACCGCGAGTTGTCCCGCCCGGCCGGTTGGACCTGTTACGTATGCGGTCCCCTTGGCTTCGTTCGTTCCATGCGCGAGGTTCTCACTGCTTGGGGCGTCGAACCCAGCTCTCTACGGCTTGAGAACTTTGACGGCTACGAGTGACCCGTGCAGTCGGGCACGCGCTTGGTAGAGCTTCTCTCGCAACGGCCGACCTTCTTCCAAAGTAGCAAACCCCCACGCCGAGCGGGCGAAGGTGCACGTTTGGCCCCGCAACAGTGCGGGGAATGTCGGAGAGTGCGGTACGACGACCCCCCACTCCAAATACGGCCTGTCCGCCGCGTGACGAGTCCTAAGCCGGGGTCTCAAAGGAGGCGCATTGCAGCTCGATCTGAGGGATCAAGTGACAACCGGTGCTTCCTGGCCTTTTCTTGCCTTCATAGGGCTGATCCTTCTGGTTGTGGCCGTCATCATGGCGGCGTCTTTCCTGCTCGGCCAGCGGCACCGGGCCCCATTGACCGGGGAACCGTATGAGTCGGGCATAGCTCCCTCCGACTTTCCGGCCGTCGGTTTTCCTCTTGAGTTCTATCGCATAGCAGTCTTCTTCGTGGTTTTTGATGTCGAAGCCATCTTCATCTATGCCTGGGCCGTATCTGTGCGCGAAGCCGGCTGGAGTGGCTACGTCGCTATGCTCTTCTTTGTTGGCGTCCTCTTGGCGGCGTTGCTCTATCTGTGGCGGCTTGGTTCACTCGATTGGCGGGCCACCTCGCGAAGGAGCCGTCTGGGGTGACGGCGGACTCCGGACAGCATGGCCTAGAAGCAGGCGCGTTGGAAGAGGCCGTCCGGCGGATGACCCTCCTCACCCGCCTGCAGGATGCGCTGGCCTGGGCCCGCTCGAATTCGCTCTGGCCCTTCAACTTCGGCCTTTCCTGCTGTTTTGTTGAGTTGGCCACCAGCCTCACACCCAGATACGACATCGCCCGTTTCGGGGCCGAAGTGATCCGAGGCTCCCCTCGAGAGGCAGACCTCATAGTCGTAGCCGGCACGGTCTTTGTGAAGATGGCCCCAGTCGTGAAAAGGTTATACGAGCAGATGATGGAGCCTCGCTGGGTGATCTCTATGGGGTCGTGCGCCAATTCAGGCGGTATGTACGACGTCTACAGCGTCGTCCAGGGGGTAGACACCTTCCTCCCCGTGGATGTGTACATCCAAGGCTGCCCGCCCAGCCCCACGGCGTTCATGCAGGGGCTTCTGCTCCTGCGCGAAGCTGTGGCCACTGAACGGCGGCCGCTTTCTTGGGTCGTTGGACCGCAAGAGGTGATCCGGCCCGACCGTCCCTCCCGCCGTGACGATCTGCGAGAGACACGACGGGCTGTCCGCAAGCTCCGGCCTCCGGATGAGGTCTGACCCTATGGACGTGGCGGAAGAACTCACCCAGCGGTTCCCCGATGTACCGTTCACTCCTCAGATCACGAAAGACGGCATACCAACAGTGTGGGCCCCGAGGGAGAATCTGCTCACTGCGCTCGAGTACCTGAAAGGGGGCGTGAAGAACCCCTATCGGACTCTATACGATCTCACGGCGATTGATGAACGAGTACGGACCCACCGGCCCGGTCAACCTTCCGCCGCCTATACGGTCGTCTACCACTTGTTGTCGTACGAGCGGAACAGCGACGTGCGGGTGAAGGTGGCCCTTTCCGAAGAGGCGCCCGTCGTCCCCAGCACGACAGGCCTTTGGCCGGCGGCCGATTGGTACGAACGAGAGTTGTGGGACATGTTCGGGGTGGAGGTGACCGGACACCCACGTCTGCGTCGCATCCTCATGCCGCCGTGGTGGGAAGGCCATCCCCTGCGGAAGGAGTATCCCAGCCGGGCCACCGAGACCGGGACCTTCACCCTTCCCACCGACGACGAGCGCTATCAAGAGGCCTTGGAACTGCGCCCCGAAGACTGGGGTCTCCCCCCGCTCGACCCGGGATCGCGGATGATGTACCTCAACTTGGGCCCTCACCACCCCGGAACCCACGGGGTCCTGCGGGTGATCCTCCAGTTGCGCGACGAGCATATCGTGGACGCCGCCCTCGACATCGGCTACCACCACCGAGGAGCAGAGAAAATCGGAGAGCGGCAGACCTGGCACACCTTCATCCCCTACACCGACCGAGTCGACTACCTAGGCGGGGTCATGAACAACCTGCCGTACGTGCTGGCCGTAGAGAAGCTGGCCGGGATCGACGTGCCTGAGAGGGCGCAGGTCATCCGGGTCATGATGGCCGAACTCTTCCGCATAGCCAGCCACCTGGTGTGGTACGGGACCTTCGCCCAAGACCTGGGCGCTATGTCGCCCGTCTTCTACATGTTCAGCGACCGGGAGCGGCTGTTCGAGATCGTGGAGGCGGTGACGGGAGCGCGCATGCACCCCAACTGGTTCCGGATAGGGGGAGTAGCCCAGGACCTGCCCGCGGGATGGGAGGAGTTGGTACGGGACTTCCTCGACTACCTGCCGGGCCGGCTGAAGGAGTACGACCGTCTGGTGATGGGCAGCCGGATCATCAAGGCGCGGACGAAAGGGGTGGGCGAGCTCAATCTGGACGAGGCGCTTGAATGGGGCATCACCGGGCCGAATCTACGCGCCTGCGGCTTCGAATGGGACTTCCGCAAGAAGCGCCCCTATTCCGGCTACGAACACTTCTCCTTCGACATACCTACGGCCTCACGAGGAGACTGTTATGGACGGGCGCAAGTGCGGGTCGAGGAGATGAGGCAGAGCCTTAAGATCATCGCCCAGTGCTTGACTCAAATGCCGCCCGGCCCGTACAAGGCGGCTCATCCGGCGACCACCCCGCCAAGAAAAGAACGGACGATGCATGACATCGAGACGCTGATCGGGCATTTCCTCACAGTCAGTTGGGGACCGGTCATACCTCCAGGTGAGGCGTTTGTGGGGATCGAAGCCACCAAAGGCAGCAACGGCTATTACTTGGTCAGCGATGGCGGCACGAGCTCCTATCGCACCCGTATCCGCACCCCCTCGTTCGCCAATCTCCAAGCCCTACCCCTCATGTGCCGCGGCCTCCAGATCCCGGACCTGATTGCCATCCTGGGGAGCCTCGATTTCGTGTTGGGCGACGTAGACCGCTGACAGCCGGGAAACGCTGAGGCCAAAGACTATGAGATCAGAGCCTAGATGAGAGACCGAGCGACATCATGTTGACCGACGCCGAAAGACTGAAGATCGAAGCGACATTCGGGCTGTACGAGACCAGGTCGGCTTCGGCGTTGGATGGCCTCAGAATCATCCAGGAGAGTCGGGGCTGGGTATCCGATGAAGCGCTCGTCGCCTTGGCGCAGTATCTCGACGTATCCGCAGACTACCTGGAGAGCCTGGCTACCTTCTACAGCATGGTCTTCCGCCGTCCCGTGGGAAGACACGTGATCATGATCTGCCAAAGCGTGTGTTGCTGGATCTCGGGTTCCGCTGAGGTGACGGCATACCTGAGCGACCGGCTCTCCGTGGGCTTGGGGGACACGACCGCCGACGGACGCTTCACCCTGCTCCCGGTAGTATGCCTAGGCGCCTGTGACCGGGCGCCCGCGATGATGATCGACGGAGATCTGCACGGGCCTCTCACTGCAGATGAGATCGATTCCATCCTGTCTTTCTATCCATGACCCAGTAACTATGAGGAACTCGACGTGACGGACGATATTTGATGGACAACAACGCACCCTCGGACAAACCGCTTACCCGACACTTCCGTGCCGACGGACGACCTTTGGGCCTAGAGGAGTACGTGATGAACGGGGGTTACGCGGCACTCCGCAAGGCTGTCACTTCTATGACCCCGGCAGAGGTCACCGATGTCGTAGTCGAGTCGAAACTTGCCGGCCGTGGCGGCGCCGGTTTCCCCGCAGGCCGCAAATGGGGTTTCGCGGCAACCGGGCCTGACTACATCGGGCCCAAGTACCTGGTGGCCAACGGCGACGAGATGGAACCCGGAGCCTTCAAAGACCGCGTACTCATGGAGGGCAACCCCCATCTGCTGCTTGAAGGCATGGCTATCGCCGCCTACGCCGTGGGCGCAACCACTGCCTACCTTTTCATCCGAGCCGAGTATCGAGAATCCGAACGCATCATGCGGCAGGCCGTTGCCGAGGCTCGGGCCGCCGGGTACCTGGGCAAGAGGATCCTAAGATCAGGCTTCAGCCTTGAGATCGTTCCCCACTCCAGTGCAGGCCGCTACATCTGCGGAGAGGGGTCGGCAATGCTCAACGCCCTGGAGGGAGGGCGTCCTATACCTAGACACAAACCGCCCCACCAGACCAGCGCCGGCCTCTGGAACAAGCCGACGGTGGTCAACAACGTGGAGACGCTGTGCTGCGTACCGGCCATCATAAGCAACGGAGCCGAATGGTTCGCCAATCTAGGACGATCCGGCGAAGGTGGGACCAAGCTGTACACGGTCAGCGGTAGGGTCAACCGTCCGGGCGCGTGGGAGCTCCCCCTGGGCGTCAGTATCCGAGAATTGATCGAAGAACATGCGGGAGGGATGCGGCCGGGCCTGCAGGTCGTCGCGGTACTTCCCGGAGGGGGATCCACCGGTTTCGTGCTCGAGAAAGATCTCGATACCCCTATGGACGAAGCCTCGCTCCGCCGGGTGGGGAGCCGTCTGGGTACGGGTACCGTCATTGTATTGGATGACCATACCTGTCCCATAGGTATGTTGCATAACCTGGAGCAATTCTACGCACAGGAATCGTGTGGTTGGTGCACCCCTTGCTGGCAGGGCCTCCATTGGGTGAAAGAATCGCTGGGCGACCTCGAGGAGGGCCGGGGCACGATGGCCGACCTCGAGTTGCTGCAGTGGCACGCGGACCTCATCAAGCCCGAGCACACCTTCTGCGATCTCGCTCCGGGCGCCAT
>JAXGNF010000039.1:6005-8668 GCA_040768135.1 Thermoleophilia bacterium
ATGGGCTCAGTGGGGGCATGCCGGCAGTGCGCGGTCAAACGATTCAAGGATGAGAAAGACACCGAAGGTGAGATCGTGATGGCCTGTCTCACTCCGGCCGAAGAAGGAACCCGTATCTCCATTGACGACCCGGAAGCCAAGGCCTTCCGGGCCGGAGTAATCGAATGGATGATGGCCAACCACCCGCACGACTGCCCGGTGTGCGACGAGGGCAGCGAGTGCCACCTACAGGACATGACCGTGATGACCGGTCACACCTACCGCCGCTACGTCTATCCGAAGCGAACCTTCCAAAACCAGGACCTGGGTCCCTTCATCAATCATGAGATGAACCGGTGTATCCAGTGCTACCGGTGCGTGCGTTTCTACGCCGACTATGCGGGAGGCGACGACTTGGTGGCCATGGGTATCCGCAATCGTGTGTATTTCGGCCGCTTCGAGGACGGTAAGCTCGACAGCGAGTTCAGCGGGAACTTGGTGGAAGTCTGCCCGACGGGCGTCTTCACCGACAAAACCCAGAAAGACCATTACATCCGCAAATGGGACCTACAGACGGCCCCCTCCCTTTGCGTCCATTGCGGCCTGGGTTGCAATACCTTCCCCGGAGAACGCTACGGGGTGCTGCGCCGGATCCGGAGCCGGTACAACGGCAGCGTCAACGGCCACTTTCTCTGCGACCGAGGGCGTTACGGGTACGAGTTCGTGAACGCCTCTTCGCGTCTACGCCACCCGGCCGTGCAATCGAGGCCGGTCGGCGCCTCGGAAAGGCCCGAAGCGGCTGCAGAGAAAAGAGCGGATACCTCAGAAGCGCCCGGAACACCCGCGCCGGAAACCACGGTCGCCCAGAGGGCGGCTGGAACGATAACACCCGAGGCGGCCGTGGAGCGCGTAGCCGAGATGATCCGGGCGGCGAACCGAGCCGGGCGTTTGGTGGTGGGCATAGGCTCTCCTCGGGCGTCGGTGGAGGCCAACTTCGCCCTCCGTACCCTGGTAGGACCCGACAACTTCTTTGCTGGCATGGCCGATTGGGAGAACCAGTTGGTCGGCACCGCCATCCAGATATTGAAAGACGGCCCCTCTCGGTGTTGTTCTCTTCGCGACATGAAATATGCCGACGCCATGCTCATCCTGGGGGAGGACGTCACCAATACCGCCCCTATGCTCGACTACTCCGTGCGGCAATGGCTACGCCGCCGCCCCAACCCCGAACGCCTCCGTCTGAAGATCCCCGATTGGAACGACTCCGCCGTGGGCAAGATCGTGCATCAAGAACCCAGCCCTCTCTACATCGCGACAGTTGCGGCCACTAAGCTCGATCGGGTAGCCGCCTTGGCTTATCGAGGCGCCCCCGACGATCTGGCTCGTCTTGGTTTTGCGGTCGCCCACCTGCTCGATCCCCGGGCTCCCGCAGTGCCGGGTCTATCCGACGAGATCGAGGGATACGCCCGCTGGATAGCGGCCGCGTTTGAACAGGCAGAGCGGCCCATCGTGATCTCGGGCACCAGTTGTGGCAGCGAGACAGTGATGCATGCGGCCGCAAATGTAGCCTGGTCCCTACACGCGCGGGGTGAGGCGGCCGGCCTGGGCCTTGTAGTGCCGGAATGCAACAGTGTCGGGCTGGGCCTCATGGGAGGCCGCCCCCTGAGCGAAGCTTTCACCGCCGTCGACGAACCGGGGATAGACGTAGCTATCGTGCTAGAGAACGATCTCTACAGACGCTGCGATGAGCACACCGTGGACAGGTTTCTGGAGCTTTGCCGACACGTGGTGGTCGTCGATCACTCGGAGAGCCACACCTCCCGGGCCGCCGAAATGGTACTGCCCGCCGCCACCTTCGCTGAGAGCACCGGCACCTTGCTGAACAATGAAGGAAGAGCGCAACGTTTCTTCCGGGTGTTCCCCGCTGGTGAAGGCGTGCAGGAGAGCTGGCGCTGGTTCGGGGAAATACTACGAGAGTTGGACCACCCGGAGGCCGCCCAATGCACGGACTTCGACACCCTGGTGGCAACGATCGCCCAAGACCTCCCGGCCTTCGACCGACTGCGAACGGTAGCACCGACCGCGGACTTCCGAATCGCCGGTATGAAGGTGGCCAGGCAGTCGCACCGCGGGAGCGGCCGGACGGCTGCGCACGCCGACGCCGGCATCTTCGAACCGCGTCCACCCGACGATCCCGATTCGGCCCTTGCCTTCTCAACCGAGGGCTACGAAGGTCACCCGCCGCCGCCCCTCCTCCCGCGGTTCTGGTCGCCCGGCTGGAACTCGCCTCAGGCGCTGGTGAAGTTCCAGGAAGAGGTCTTCGGGCCTCTGCGGGGCGGCGACCCCGGGGTCTGCCTGGTCGAGGCCTGCGAGGTCGATCAACCTTCTCACTTCTACGACGTCCCCTCTGCTTTTGGCGGGTATGAAGAGGAACTGCTGGTCCTGCCGGTCCATCACATCTTCGGTTCCGAGGAGTTGAGTATGCGCTCCCCGAGCATCGCCTCCTGCGCCCCCGCCCCCTATGTGGGTCTGGGCTCTGATTGCGCTGCCCGTCTCGGAGTGGGCGAGGGAGAAGGATTGACCCTGGAGATGAGGGAGGTCACGCGGACCTTTGCTGTGAAGATCGTCCCCTCCCTCCGAGAAGGTATGGTGGTATTACCATATGGACTCCCAGGGACGGAGGG
>JAXGNF010000039.1:8678-21030 GCA_040768135.1 Thermoleophilia bacterium
CCGCCTTTCCGGGCCCGGGTACGCCGTTCGGAAGGAGCCCATCATGCCTGAGGCCGGCTGGGGAGCAGTGCATGTGGTCGTGATACTACTGATGCCCCTTCTCTTAGCCGGAGGATTGGTGTGGGCCGAGCGCCGGTTGCTCGCCCTCTGGCAGGACCGCTACGGACCGAACCGCGTGGGTCCGTTCGGTCTGTTGCAGGTAGTAGCCGATGCGATCAAGCTTCTTTTCAAGGAAGACTGGATACCTCCCCGCGCGGACAGAGCCACATTCGTAGCCGCGCCGGCCATCATCGTCGCCTGCGTCCTCGCGGGCTTCGCCGTCATCCCTCTGGCGCCGGGTTTCGTAGTGATAGACCTCAACGTCGGGCTTCTCTTCTTCCTGGCTACCTCATCGCTGGCCGTTTACAGCGTGGCCCTGGCCGGTTGGTCATCCGGCAGCAAGTACTCCCTGCTTGGGGGCCTGCGAGCGGCCGCGCAGATGCTCGGATACGAGGTCTTCATGGGGATCTCGCTCATGGGCGTGGTGATGATGGCGGGGTCTTTCAATCTCAGCCGCATCGTCGAGACGCAACGAGGTCTCTGGTATGTAGGGCCTCAGTTCGTGGGGTTCCTCGTCTTTTTCGTGGCGGGCTTGGCCGAGACGCGGCGTATCCCCTTCGACTTGCCCGAAGCTGATAGTGAGTTGGTGGCCGGTTACCACACCGAGTACTCGGGAATGAAGTTCGGCCTTTTCTTCATCGGCGAGTACATGGGCATCACGCTTATGTCGGCCCTTATCACCCTGCTCTACTTCGGAGGTTGGCTGGGGCCTTGGTTGCCCTCAGCCCTGTGGTTCTTCATCAAGACCTTCATCTTCATCGGGCTATTCATCCTCATACGCGCCTCCCTGCCCCGGGTCCGCTACGACCAGCTCATGGGCCTGGGATGGAAGATCATGCTCCCCTTGGGACTGGTCAACCTCATGGTCACAGCCACCGTTATCCTGGCCAAAGGGTGAGCGCAGTGCTGAGCGCCCTAAAAGCCCTATGGGTAGTTCTCCTACACACGTTCAGGCGTCGGGATACGGTCCTCTTCCCCGAGAAGGAGCCCTACCTGCCGCCACGCTACCGGGGGCGGATCATCCTTTCCCGGAGCCCTGACGGCGAGGAGCGCTGTGTGGCCTGCTACCTATGCGCAGCGGCCTGCCCGGTCGACTGCATCGCCTTGGAGGCAACCGAGGACGATACCGGCCGCCGATATCCCAAGTGGTTTCGTATCAACTTTTCCCGCTGCATCTTCTGTGGGTTCTGCGAGGAGGCCTGTCCTACCTATGCCATCCAGCTCACCCCCGATACCGATATGGCCGAGTACCACCGCCCCAATCTAGTCTATGAGAAAGAGCACCTTCTGATCTCCGGCCCCGGGAAATACCACGACTACGACTTCTACCGAGTGGCAGGAGTTGCCGTCGGCGACAAAAACAAGGGGGAGTCGGAGAACGAGGACCCACCGGTCGACCTACGGACCCTCCTGCCGTGAACGTCGCCTTCTACATCGCAGCAGCAGTGGCGGTGATCTCGACGTTCATGGTGATCACCCGCGCGAACGCCATCCACGCCCTCCTCTACTTGGTGGTCTCCTTCCTGTCATCGGCCGTGGTCTTCTACGTGTTGGGCGCGCCTTTTGCGGCGGCACTGGAGGTGATCATCTATGCGGGGGCCATCATGGTCCTCTTTCTATTCGCTGTGATGCTGCTCAATCTAGGCCGAGAGGCCCGGGACCAGGAACGGGAATGGCTGCGGCTGCGGGCCTGGATCGGCCCGAGCCTCCTTGCAGCCGTCCTGCTGGTCGAGCTTGTCTACCTGGTGATCGGCGAAGGGCCGGGAGGGAGCGTGGGTGCGACCGGCCTATCGACGCCTGCCCCCACCATCGTGGGACCGAAAGAAGTGGGAATATCGCTCTTCGGCCCCTACCTATTGGGGGTGGAGTTGGCCTCCATCCTGCTGCTCGCGGGACTGGTAGGTGCCCATCGACTTACCCGGGAAGAGGAGTGATGGCAAGCGTCCCCATGGAATACGGGCTGATCCTGGCCTCCATCCTCTTCCTGCTGGGCCTGGTGGGGGTGCTGGTAAGACGCAACATCATCTTCATCCTCGCCTCTATCGAAATCATGCTTAGCGCGGCCGGGCTGGCCTTTGTGGTCGCCGGCGCACATTGGGGCGTCGCCGACGGCCAGGTGATGCTCATCTTTGTCCTGGCCGTGTCGGCGGCCGAAGTGTCGGTAGGATTGGCCCTGGCCCTGCGCTTCCGACGGCTCTTCGGCACCCTCGATATCGACAAGGCCCACCGGCTGAGGGACCCCTGATGCTGCACCTGCTGGGGACCATACCCTTCCTGCCGCTACTGGCCTTCATCGTGCTGACGCTCGCAGGAGGCCGCATGAGGGCGCGGACGATCAGCTTGGTGGGAACCCTAAGTACAGGCGCCGCCGCGATCTTGGCAACGGCGGTGGCGGTGGCCTTCATCATTTCCCCCCCACCGGGCCGAGTCTTCTCTCAACTGTTGTGGGCCTGGCTTCAGATAGACGACTTCGCTCCCCGCATCGCCCTCTATCTCGACCCCCTCTCCCTCGTCATGATGCTGGTAGTCGCATGGGTGAGCTTCTTCATTCTCGTGTATTCCACCGAATTCATGCGCGGCGACGAGGGTTACAGGCGCTTCTTCGCATACATGAATCTCTTCGTATTCTCGATGCTGGTCCTAGTGCTGGCCGACAATTTCCTCTTCCTCATGGTGGGCTGGGAAGGTGTGGGTTTGAGCAGCTACCTGCTGATCGGCTTCTGGTATCGAGACCCTGTGAACGGAGCCGCCGCCCGCAAGGCCTTCATAGTGACCCGAGTCGGCGATACCGCTCTCCTAGTGGGGCTGATGCTGATCTTCACCAAGCTGGGGTCACTAAACATCCAGGGGTCTATGGGTCTGGCCCAGCAACATTGGGCGGACGGTTCCGGTTTGGCGACGGCCGCGGCGCTCTTGATCCTGGGCGGAGCCTTGGGCAAGTCGGCCCAACTCCCGTTGCAGACCTGGTTGCCGGACGCCATGGCCGGGCCCACCCCCGTCAGTGCCCTCATCCATGCTGCCACCATGGTCACTGCAGGCGTGTATCTGGTAGCCCGGACCCATGTTTTCTTTGAACTCAGCCCCGCAGCCCGCCTCGTGGTGGCCGTGATTGGCGCCGCCACGCTCCTCTATGCGGGCTTCTGTGCACTGGCCCAGCGGGATATCAAGAGGGTCCTCGCCTACTCGACCATCAGCCAGATCGGCTACATGTTCCTCGCCCTCGGCGTGGCCGCCTGGTCAGCGGCCATCTTCCATTTCATGGTCCATGCCTTCTTCAAGGCGCTGCTCTTCCTTGGCGCCGGGCTGGTCATCAAAGCCATGGGCGAAGAGCACGACATCTACAAGATGGGAAGCCTGCGCCACGACCAACCTCTGGTGTTCTGGACCTTCCTGGCCGGGGCGGCGTCTCTCGCAGCCGTCCCCGGGGTGACCGCAGGCTTCTACAGCAAGGACTTGATCATCAGCTCCACCCTTACGTCAGCCCAAGGCAGCGCGTGGCTGTGGGCCGCCGCCGTAGTAGGCGCCTTTCTCACTTCACTCTATGCCTTCCGCCTGGTGTTCGTAGTGTTTTTCGGTAAGCCTGCCGAGGAACGCGCGCCCGCCGCGCTTAGATTCGGGCGGGCGGCCCTGGTCCCAGTTGTCATCCTGGCTGCCCTTGCCGTCTGCAGCGGTTGGATTCAGCTGCCCTTTGAATGGGGACGAGCGGCCCTATTTACCGATTTCTTGGGGCCTGCCCTGCCCCTGCCGGCCTCGCGAGCGCAGGGATTCGCGGCCGGAGCCGGGCCGCAAATCGTGGTGGCATTGGTTTCATTGGTGGGCATCTACGTCGCCTATCTACTCTTCTCCCGGCGACCCTCTGCCCTCCACAGAGCCGCACTTTCTCCGGCGATCCGACGTCTGGAGTCCATCGCACTCGAAGGCTTCGCCTTCGACAGACTCTACTCCACCGCGCTCGTACGACCTTTCCAATGGCTGGCCCGGAGAGGCAAAGACGACATCATCAACGCCGGCTTCTCGACCATCAACTGGTCGGCCGTCCGATTGCACGGGCTCCTCAGCCGTAGCCAAACGGGTCGCCTGCGCTATTACGTGGCCGTCGCGTCACTTGGCGTAGTCGTGCTCATTGCGCTTGGGGTACTCCGATGACCCTTGTGCTTCTCATCGCGATTCCTTTGGCCGGCGGTCTCTTGGCCTGGCTCCTCAGCCGCTGGAGTGAACAGTGGCCGCGCTGGACCGCGCTCGCGACATCAGCGGCCGGGTTCGGTCTAGCACTCTCGGTTTGGGTGAGGCACTTCACCGGAGGAGCCGTCCCCGGCAGCGGGCGCTGGCTTGAACAGATAGATGCCGCTTGGATCCCCAGTGCCGGCATCCACTTTCATCTTGCTGTGGACGGGCTCAGCCTGATTATGCTCATGCTGACCTTTGCCCTTATCGCCTTGTCGGTAGCCGCCTCTTGGAGAGGGATACGGCGGCGGGTCGGCCTTTTCCACTTCCACCTGATGTGGGCAGGCGCGGGTTTGGCCGGGGTGTTCATGGCCCTCGACCTGCTGCTCTTCTATTTCTTCTTCGAGTTGATGTTGGTGCCCCTCTATTTCCTGATCGCCCTCTGGGGCCATGAGCACCGAGTGAAGGCGGCCTACAAGTTCTTCATTTATACGCAGGCGAGCGGGCTCTTGATGCTCGTGGCCATCCTAGGACTCTACTTCGTGCACGGTCGCGAGTCAGGCTTGTATACGTTCGACTATCTACAACTGCTTGATACCAACCTATCCCCGCAGGCGGGCATGTGGTTGATGCTGGGCTTTTTCGCTGCTTTTGCGGTGAAGCTCCCGGCCATACCTCTGCACTCGTGGCTCCCCGACGCCCACGCCGAGGCACCCACAGCGGGCAGTGTGATCCTGGCCGGGCTGCTGATCAAGGTGGGAGCCTATGGGATGCTTAGGTTCATGGTCCCGTTCTTCCCCGAGGCGTCGCTGCGGCTGGCCGACGTCGGTATGGCTCTGGCGGTGGCCGGGATTCTCTACGGGGCGTTCATGGCTTTTGCTCAGACCGACCTCAAGCGCTTAGTCGCCTACACCAGTATCAGTCACATGGGGTTTGTCCTGTTGGGCGTCTTCGTCTGGAACGAGTTGGCCCTCCAGGGAGTGATGCTGCAGATTATCTGCCATGCCTTCAGTACCGGCGGTCTCTTCATAGTGGCAGGCGCTTTGGAAGAGCGTCTTGGCACCCGTGACCTGGCCAGAATGGGCGGCCTCTGGGCGCAACTACCCCGTTTTGGCGGAGTCACGATGTTCCTCGCCATGGCCGCACTGGGACTCCCTGGATTGGGCAACTTCATAGCGGAATTCCTCATCCTGCTAGGCGCGTACAAGGTCAGCCCACCGGCCGCCATCACAGCGGCGGTGGGCCTAGTGCTGGCCACTGTGTACGCCCTCTGGCTTGTCCAGCGGGTGTTTCACGGACCCGGTGCCCGTTCTCTCGCCACAGAGAGGCACGAGGAGAACAACGTCGCTGACGCCGGCGGTACAGGTCGGGCACGAGTCAAACAGAGCGACCGGTTCGCCGACCTGTCTCTGCGAGAGATCGTCATGATGGCCACCGTCGTGATCGTCATCCTCTGGCTGGGGCTATATCCACAAACGTTGATCCGCACTGTGAAGCACGGCGTCGATCCCCTACTCCAACCCAGTTCTCTTCCGGTAGCCGCCCAAACCGTGACGGGCATGGCCGGTGAGAGCGGAGCATCGGCTAAGGAGCAGCGCGAAGACGAAAGTAGCAACCGAAGAGACGGACAGAACGACGGCCTGGCGAATGGAGGCACACCGTGAACTCCTCCTCATTCCTCGCGGGTGTCGATCTCCCGGCCCTGGCTCCGTTTATCGCATTGGCGGGCACAGCCGTGGTCGTGCTGCTGACGGCAACGTTCACCCGCCGCCACGGGGTGCTCCTTACCCTGACGGTCGCTGGGTTTGCCGGGACCTTGGCTTCAGTGGCGGTACTCGCGGGAATAACCGGCCGCCGTGCAACGTTCCTGTTCAGTGTGGATGACTACGCCCTCTACTACATTGGACTGCTCGTGATCTTGGGTGCAGCGGTGGCCCTCCTTTCTCATGCCTACCTCGAGCACACAGAAAGCAGACGGGCCGACTACTACGTGCTGCTCCTACTGGCCACCCTGGGGGCGATGGTGCTCGTGGCCAGCACCCATTTCGCATCTCTTCTCTTGGGCCTTGAGATCCTCAGCGTGTCTCTCTATGGGCTCATCGCCTACCCCCCGGCGCGCCCAACGGCTACCGAGGCCGGACTCAAGTACTTGGTACTCGCAGCGGCTACGGCGGCGTTCACGCTTATGGGCATGGCTTTCGTCTACGCGGCCTCCGGCACGATGAACCTGGGCGACCTGTCCACGTTTGCGGGCACCGCGACAGGATGGTCACAAATCCTCTATATCGGTGGATTGATCCTCCTTCTCACAGGGATAGGGTTCAAGCTTGCCGTGGTGCCATTTCATCTCTGGACTCCTGACGTCTATCAAGGCGCGCCTGCGCCGGTCACCGCCTTTGTGGCCACGGTTTCGAAAGGAGCAGTCTTCGCTCTGCTCCTCCGCTACGTCGATCAGCTCGACCCCGACGGAGGAGGGCCGTTGGCCATAGCGCTGACCGTCATCGCTTTCGCGTCCATGGTGGCGGGAAATCTGCTCGCTCTTCTGCAGGAAAACGTCAAGCGGCTGCTCGCCTACTCGTCCATCTCGCATCTCGGCTATCTGCTGGTGGCTTTGCTCGCCGGTGGCGCGGCAGGAAGAACGGCGGTAGCGTTTTACCTAGCTGCCTACACGCTGACCATGATGACCGCCTTCGGGATCGTCACCTTCCTCTCCGGGCGGGAGGGAGAGAGCGAGACGCTCCAAACCTACCGAGGACTGGGCAGGAGAAGGCCGTGGGTGGCCGGTGCGTTTACGATCACGCTTCTATCTCTCGCCGGGATCCCTGTGACCGCCGGCTTTATCGGCAAGTTCTTTCTTATCCGAGCCGGAGCCGGAGAAGCACGCTGGGCCTTGGTGGTGACCCTAGCGCTGGCCAGCGCAGTCGGTCTCTTCTATTACCTGAGGGTCATCGTGACCATGTACGGGACCGTGTTCCCCCGAACCTCGGTGACTGCCCACTCTCCGGTAGGACCCCACCCCCCTGTCATTACCTACTCAGGCGGACGTTTGGCAGCCACCGTACTAGCGGTTCTTACGGCCACCCTTCTAGCTCTGGGCCTCTACCCAAACCTGCTCCTGCGTCTCATCGAGAGGGCCACATCCGCACTGGGTTAGGAGCCCAATGGAGGACCGCTAAACCTTAACCGACCCCGCCACCGCCAATTGATGAAGTAACAAATGGAAGTAGATGAGACCACGAAAAGGCTCATAGGGGGCAAGCAGCCGTTCCATCTGTGCCGCGTCCGGTCGCGCAGTAAGTCCCAGCCACTCCTTCACTTTGTTCTGCCCCCCTACGTCATCAACTGGGAAGACGTCCCATCTGCCCAGACCGCGCAAAGCCACGTACTGTGCGGTCCACCGGCCGATACCTTTTACTCGTCTCAGAACCTGCTCCACCGACGCATTGTCAAGTTGGTGAAGGCCCTCCAGGTCCAACTCACCCAACACCACCGAACGGGCGATCGAGACAATACTCTCGGCTTTGCGTCTGCTGAAGCCCAGAGAGCGCAGCGATTCAGGGTCCACTTTCGCCAGAACGTCGGGGCTCGGAAAGCCGGCAGCGTCATCCAAGCGAGGACCATGGGTCCGGCAGAGGCGGTTGAGTAGGTGAATGCCGGCCGCTACCGATAGCTGCTGACAGGCGATTCCATTGACGATGCCTTCGAAGGGAGTGAAGAAACGAGGCGGTTTGAGCCCCTCGAACCGGGATACGAGCAAACCCAACCGTTCGTCTCGGGTAGCCAGGCGGTAGAAGGACGTGAGATCGGCATCTACGCCCAAAGTGGCGGTGACCATCTCAACCACCGCCCGGTCTGCCGGCCGGGCCGTCGACGTACCGTTCCGGCCTTCAGTGACTACCACGCGTAGCTTTCTGTTGCCGGGGTTCGCGGCACCGCGCTCACTGCTGTTCCGCTCAGAGTCGATGGTCCCCTCACCGGCGGGGTCCCCACCACCTCGTCTTGCACCTCCCCGAACCGCTGGGCTCACTCTCAACCGCTCTTCGGGACGAGCCGGCCCCACGCGAAGCTCCACCGGCTCGCCGTCGATCTCTACAACCCTTCTATAGAAGACCCCGTCCCAGCGGTCGACCTCGTTCACGGGGGCTCTGCGAAGTGCCCAGACGGTGAGGTCCAAGCGAAATGGTTGCTTCGGGACGATCTCCACAGACACCAGCGGTTCTCCATTCTGCCACGAACTGCGCACACCCAAGTCTGCATCTTACCCTGCCCACGAGGCCGCGCCCCTCACAGGCGCCCAAACCCGCCGCACCGGGACGCGCCTCGTGACAATCCTACATGTGCAGACCCACAGATTACGGGCCAGGTTTCTTCACGACCAGTAACTGGGTATCCCCCTGCCTAAAGGGCCATGAAGTACGCAGACAAAACACAATACCGTCCAAAGCCCCGCCGTCGCAGGAGGGATACTGCAGCTTCAACAACTCCGTGACCGGCGGTAGGCGTCCACGTCCGCAGTAACAGCCGAACCACTGCCTTACGCTCGAAGGACAGGAGGCCCGTGGCAGAATCTGGCGCACGTAGCGAAGCGGTTAAAGCCCTTTTGCGCAAGGGGCGCTACTTCACGAGAGGAGTTCCCAGCGAAGACGGCCGAGTCGTCACCCGTGAGGACAGCGGCCGATCGGAGGACTTCTACCGTGACCGCTGGCGTCACGACAAAGAAGTGCGCTCCACTCACGGCGTTAACTGCACGGGATCCTGTTCGTGGCGGGTCTTTGTGCGGGACGGGATCATCTCTTGGGAAGTCCAGGCTACCGACTATCCGGAGACCGGACCCGACATGCCTGCCCAGGAGCCTCGCGGCTGCCCCCGGGGAGCTTCGTTCTCCTGGTACGTCTACAACCCGGCGCGGGTGCGCTATCCCTACGTACGTGGACGGCTGCTCGACCTTTGGCGGGAAGCGAAAAAGACGCATGAAGACCCCGTGGACGCCTGGGCAAGCATTGCGGACGATCCCGAGAAGACGTCAAGCTACAAAAGTGCCCGGGGTCACGGCGGTTTCGTTCGCTCTACCTGGGAGGATATGCTGGAGCTTTGCGCCGCCGCTCATATCCACACCATCAAGAAGTACGGCCCCGACCGCGTGGGAGCAGTGAGCCCCATCCCGGCCATGTCGCCGGTGTCCCATATATCGGGATCCCGCTATGTCGCCCTCACCGGCGGAGCTCAGCTCTCCTTCTATGACTGGTACGCGGATCTTCCCCCGGCGTCGCCCCAGGTATTCGGAGACCAGACCGATGTACCCGAATCGGCCGATTGGTGGAACGCGGGCTATCTCATGATCTGGGGAACGAACGTCCCGGTCACCCGCACACCGGACGCCCACTTCATGGTAGAAGCCCGCTACCGGGGACAAAAGGTGGTTGTAGTCTCCCCCGACTATGCCGAACACGTGAAGTTCGCAGACGATTGGCTTCCGATACCGCCCGGTGCCGACTCCGCGCTCGCGATGGCGATGGGACACGTGGTGTTCAAGGAGTTCTACGTCGATAGGCAGGTGCCGTACTTCATCGACTACGCGACCCGATTCACCGACATGCCCTTTCTCGTACTTCTTCGGGAGGTAGACGGCGCGTATGCCGCCGACCGGTTCCTCACCGAGGCCGACCTGAGCGCTGCGCGTTTCGGAGATGCCGCCGCCGATCTGGATACCGTAGCCGATAGAGGTGTCGCCGCCAATCAGGATGCTGCTGCCGATAGAAACGCCGCGGGCCCCGGGAGAACCGCCGGCAGCGTAGGCGCTGTTGGCTATGCCGGTGGCACGGACGATGTCGTCGAAGACACCGAAGCGGCCACTCAAAACGAGGAAGCCGCTTGGAAGACCGTGGTCTGGGACAAACGGACAGACGCCCCAGCGGTACCGAATGGCTCTCAAGGCTTCCGTTGGTCCAAGCAAGAGCAGGGTCGCTGGAACCTCGACCTAGGTGAGATCGAGCCCGCCCTCACCCTCCTCGACACCGACCACGAGACTGCGGAGGTCCTAATACCAAGGTTCGACACCACCCCTGCCGGAACCCTCCGCCGCTCCCTCCCAGCAGTTCGCCTGGGTGGCCGCCTGGTGACCACCGTGTTCGACCTCTTGTTGGCCCAGTACGGCGTAGCCCGGCGGGGCCTCCCAGGGCGATGGCCGGAAACGTATGAAGATGACGAACCTTACACCCCCCGGTGGCAGGAAAAGCTGACCAAGATTCCCGCCGCCACAGTCATCCGGGTGGCCCGGGAGTTCGCCCGGAACGCCGAAGCGACCGACGGCCGCTCGATGATCCTCATGGGCTCGGGAGTCAACCACTGGTTCCACGCCGACATCACCTACCGGGCCGTGATGACTCTGCTCCTCGCCTGTGGCTGCGTCGGCCGCAACGGGGGCGGTTGGGCGCACTACGTCGGGCAAGAGAAGATTCGGCCCCTAACCGGCTGGTCGACGCTGGCGTCTGCCCTGGATTGGGCCCGGCCGCCGCGCCACAACTGCGGGACCGAATGGTATTACCTTGCTACCGACCAGTGGCGTTACGAGCAATTCGGTCCGGAGGCTCTTGCCTCACCTCTCGCCCAAGGATTGCTCAAGGACAAGACGACCATCGATGCTCTGGTACAAGCCGAGCGTCTGGGCTGGCAGGTCACTTATCCGACCTTCGACCGCAATCCCTTGCTCCTGGCGGACGAAGCGACTCGAGCCGCCCAAGAAGGTCGGTTCTTGAACGACTACATGGTGGAAGAACTGACGCAGGGCCGGCTGAGGTTCTCGGTAGAGGATCCGGACGACCCTGTGAACTGGCCCCGCCTTCTCTTCGTCTGGAGGGCCAATCTCCTCGGTAGTTCCGGCAAGGGGCACGAGTACTTCATCCGCCACCTGATCGGCTCCGACGCAAACAATCTGCATGCCGAGGAGACGCCTCCTGAGCAGCGACCCAAAGATGTGGTCTGGCGGGAATCGGCGCCCATGGGCAAGCTCGATCTGCTGGTGACGCTCGATTTTCGGATGACCAGCACAGGCGCCTTTGCCGACGTAATCCTGCCTGCAGCCACATGGTACGAGAAGTCGGACCTGTCCTGCACCGACATGCACCCTTATATCCACTCTTTCAACCCTGCCATCGACCCGCCCTGGGAGGCCCGTTCCGATTGGGACGCGTTCCGGGAGCTCGCGAGGGTCTTCTCGAATATGGCGGCCCGTCACCTGGGGGTGCGCGAAGACCTCGTGGCCACAGCCTTGGCCAAGGACACTGCGGCCGAAGAGGCCCAGCCCTTCGGTCAGGTAAAAGATTGGATCCGGGGAGAAGTGAAGCCGATTCCAGGCCAGACCATGCCCCTCTTCACGCTCGTCGAACGCGACTACGGAGCCGTCTATAACCAGTTCATCAGCCTGGGCCCCGCCATCGACTCCCTTGGAGCAGGGACAAAGGGCATAGTCTGGGACGCCACCGCCGATATCGATTGGCTACGAAGGGCCAACGGCACCGCCCAAACCATCACCGGCACCGCCCAAACCATCACCGGCACCGCGAAGACGGCTGTCGGCACCGCGACGCCGAGCAGCGCGGCCCATACTCTCAATCGCCGGAACGGCGACAACCGGCCTTCCCTCTATCGGGCGGAAGATGTCGCCGAAGCCATCCTGGCCCTCTCCGGGTCAACCAACGGAAGGGCGGCGCAGGCAGGCTTCGCCGCTCTGGAAAAACAGGTGGGGAAACCCCTGGCCTCCACCCTGGCCTGCGATACCGGGGAACGAATCCGCTGGTCGGACGTCCGGGCCCGCCCCCAGAAGACCCTTACCAGTCCGGAGTGGTCGGGGGACGAGACCGGTTCCCGCCAGTACACCGCCTTCTCCATCAACGTCGAACACCTGGTACCCTGGCGCACGCTCACGGGACGGATGCATTTCTTCCTCGATCACCAATGGATGGCGGAGCTGGGAGAGCAGCTCCCCATCTACCGGCCGCCCCTCAATCCGCCCGAGCAGTACCCTGAGGACATGCGCCCGGCAGGAGAGGCGATAACGCTCCGCTACCTCACCCCGCACTCCAAGTGGTCC
>JAXGNF010000040.1:0-20788 GCA_040768135.1 Thermoleophilia bacterium
ACGCCTCCCCATTGTTCGGTCCGCGGTCCAACTCGAGACCTCGGAAAATGAATCCCACGAGAAAATCCACGGCTTCGTCCATGGCAGCCGGGTCGTTCAGATCGAGGTTCCATCCGCGTAGTGGCAGGAACATACAGATGAAAGAAACCAGATTGGCGGCCAACTCAGCTTCGTGCCCACGCAGGCGGACGTCTGGAATCAACGAAAGCAGGTGGCGGTAGAAGCCGACCACGTTCTGGTCGTCCATCTTCAGAACCTCTCTGAGATGTTCTCGATCTAGATACTTGCTCTCGGTGAATATGAACCGGTACAGCTCCTGATTATCGAAGAGATATCTGATCGTGATGCGCAGCCCGTGCTCCAGCTTGGCCACCGGATCGGTGATCTCGTCCAGACCGGCCTCGGACAGGTGCTGATACCACCTCTCCTGGCTGTGACGGTGCATAAGGTAGAGGATGTCGTCCTTTGACGAGATGTAATGGTAGAGCTGACCCATGGACATGCCACAGGCATTCGCGATGTCACGGATGGAGGTCCTGCCGTAACCCTTCTCGTAGAGCACGCCGGAGGCTCCCTCCACGATGAGGTGCTGCTTCATGTCGGTCAGCTCACGATTGGAGGAACCGGCCTGCAAGGAGCCTTCGGCGACGCGCTGCTGCATCTGATCGAGTTGACGCTGGGTAGTAGTCATATCTGAGTATTAGTCATGTAGGTCAGAGAGTCCCTTTCATCCGGTGGTCCATGCGCCCCCGCAACTCATGCCGGCGCCGGAGGTTAACCGGGGAACCACCGCTCTCCCTTGCTTCGATAGAGCGCTCGCTCTATGATTGTCGCAGGTCCCCCCGGGGGTGTCAAGACGCCCCCAGCTGCGAGAGCACGGTCGGCGGCAGGCTGCTGTCGCGGCTCACCAAAGCCCGGTCGGCGGACCCCCGCCCGGTAGGCCGTGAACCTCGCTCCACCGCATGACCGCGATCTTCCAGCTGCCATTCTCACGGACGTAGTCGTTGTCGTATCTGCCCTGTACCCAGAACAAAGACTGGCCGGTACGCGGATAGAAGTACATCATGAACAACATGAAGTCGCCCTTGGCCCTGTCTCCGTCCACAGTGATGATGGGGTTGACACACACATCGCCCTCAAAGCCGGCATGGGTCTGGGAGAGCTCCTCTTTGAACCATTTGCGGATGTTCTCTTTGCCCTGCACCGGATCATGCAGGTAAACGTCCACCCTCGCATCCTCGGCGAAGCACTCCGCGCACTCGTCCCACTGGGTGAGCATGAGCGCATTGAGGTATCGGTATTGGATCTCTTGGATCTCTCTCACATCGGCAGTCTCGCGGGCCAGCGCGCCCAACTGCTTGACCGTCTCCTCGAGCTCGGCTATTCGGGCTTCGAGTGCCTTCTCGTCCATCTGGTCCTCCCGTAGGTTTGCGGTGTCTTTTCTCTCTCGTTTTGGAAGCCGGCGTCTATGCCGGTGGGTCTAGATCTGGGCGGCTGCTCCCCGGCCTGCCGCCACGGCGTCGACGATCATGCCCGATTTGCTACAGTCCCCTATCGCATACACTTCGGCGACGGCACCTTCGAGGGCTGCAGCCAGACTCAGGTCCGGCTCTACCGGCGCGGTCGGGATCACCGTATCAGCCTCGATCGTCCTCCGAGTCCCATCAGGGAGCGTGTACTTCACGCCCGCCGTCGTCACCGTCACGTCACCTGCATGGGTCACCACAGTGACACCACGGCGGTCGAACCAGTCCAAGAGCAGCCCCAATCGGAAATCTAACACGCCCTCGCCGACAACGCCTGATCCTTCTAGGATAGTGACCGTGCGACCCCGTTTGGCCAGAAACTCAGCAATCTCGCAACCGTGAAAACCTCCTCCAATGACTACGACCCTTTTGCCGATCGGAAGCCAGAACTTCGTCAACCACCCCAGGGTCCGCGGGCCAACCAGGTTGAGAAACGGCTTGACCCGCCGGTGAAGAGAAGGGGCGGTGACGATTCGGGGTCCGCCGTCCCGAGCAACATCGCCCGCCACCTTGGGCGCCACCAGCTGACCTCCGGTCGCCACTACGACCGCATCCGGTGAGAGGGCCTTGATACGAGCCGAATCGGCCGTCGTGCCGAGTTTTGTCCGCACCCCCAGCTTTCTGAACTGCAGCCGGTAATACTTGATTATGTCCGTTAGGTTTTCGGGCTCCGGTCCCTTGATCAGGGCCGCCAAGGACATCAGACCTCCGAGCCGACGAGACTTATCGAAGAGTGTCACTTCGTGGCCCCGCTCGGCTGCAGCACGGGCGGCCTCCATCCCCGCCGGACCTCCCCCGACCACTACCACCTTCTTACGGACCTGCGCTTTCTCCAACGTGTACTCCGTGGTTCCCAGGGCGGCGTTGATGCGGCAACGGCGCTCCATACTGATGCTTTGGTCAAGGCAGGTACCGCAGGCGGTGCAGGGGACTATGTCGTCGGTCCGGCCGGCCGCCAGCTTGTTCGGCAGATCGGGATCGGCCTGAATGCGCCGGGTCATGGCGATGAAGTCGGCCAGACCATCGCGCAGATAGCGTTCCCCCAGAGCGGGATCGAGTCGGCCGACTATGATGACCGGGATATCTACGGCCTTCTTGAGAGCCGCCGCCAAGTGCGCGTTCGCTCCGGCACCACGCCCCTTGGAGTTGTACTCTTTCGGGAACCGATCCACCGGGATGGCCGGCTCCGGATAGAACAGGTAATCGGGAAAGAAGCCGCTGACGTGGAACCCCAGCCACTGGCTACGCACCTGGAGCGCATCGGCTCCAGCCTGCTCGAACAGTTTGGCGTACTCGAGGGCGAGCGGATGCGTCAGACACTCATCGTCGGCGATACCGACCATCCGCCCGAGTTCGAAGCCGTTCATGAGGACGGTAACAGCAAAGTCGTCCCCGCAGCGCTCCTTCACCTCCCGGACGATAGACGTCACCAGCCGGGCACGGTTCTCCGGAGAGTCGCCGTACTCGTCTTCCCGGCGGTTCCAGTACGGCGAGAGGAAGTTGTGCAGAAGGTGGCTGCTCGCCGCGTTGACGTCGACCCCGTCAAAACCGGCCTTCTGCACGCGCACAGCCGCGCTTGCGAATTTGTCGATGATCTCCTCGATCTCGCCGACGGAGAGTGGCCGGGGTACGTCCCGGTGGAAGTCACCGATGGCCTCCAGATTGACGGGCGACGCTCCGATGGGAGGCCCTTCAAAAAGGCCCGGGGCACCGAATAGTGGGTTCTGCCAGGGTCCATCGTGCCACATCTGTACGAAGGTGGGACACCCATGCACATGGATGGCCTCGGCCAGTTCAGCCATGCCTTCGATATAGCGGTCGTCGTCAATGCGGTAGCGCTCTTTCCAGCGGGAGCCATGCGGCCAATCGACCGCCGGTGATTCAATGATCAGAAGTCCCACGCCGCCCCGTGCCACCGCCCCGTAATAGGCCTTGGCCTTCTCACTCATGCGGACATGATCGCTGTGCCAGTAGCACATAGAGGCGCCCGTCTTGACGATCCGGTTGCGCGTTGTGACTGAGCCTATCCTGCCGGGCTGCAGTAGTCTCTCGAACGGGGCGGTCATGGTAGGTGCGGCTCCTCTCGTTGGGACGATGCCGGTAGGGCCTATCTTACGGGCTGAGCACGATCTTGATAGCACCGTCGGTCCTCTTGTCGAAGAGCTCGTACGCCCGCACCGCCTCTTCGAGGCCCATGCGATGAGTGACGATAGGGGTCAAATCCAAGGAACCGGCCCCTATCAGGTCGATCAATTCCGCCATGCGACCAAGGTCGCCCATCCCCATGGTCAGACTGACGTTCTTGGCCATCAGGCGCGGCGCATTGACCGACACCGGCCGCTGGAAAACCCCCACCACCGAGACACACCCACCGGGCGCCGCCATGGCCACGGCATCGTTGAGCGTCTCCTGTCTGCCGACCGCCTCCACCACGTAGTCGGCCCCCCATCCGTCGGTCACCTCTCCGACCACAGCCCGCGCATCCTCGGTCGAGGCATCAACGACACGATCGGCGCCCAGGCGGACGGCCATGGCCAGGCGGTCGGCCTCCATGTCAACTGCGATGACCTGCTTGGGACCTATAAGCCGGGCACAGGTGACGGCACAGAGGCCCACTGGGCCGGCGCCGAGCACAACCACCGAGTCTCCAGCCTGCACGCCTTCGCCCCGGGGATTCAGACCGACCACGGCGGAATAGGCCGTAGGGAGGATGTCACCGGCGAAGATGACCTCCTCGTCGGTGAGCCCGTCCGGAATCGGTTGCAGCGTGACATCGGCATAAGGTACGCGCACGTACTCAGCCTGTGCGCCCTGGAGATCACCAAACAATGGGCCGCTCCCAAAGACGCCTCCTCGTTCGCAGGCTCCGTAGAGACCATGAAGACAGGGGCGACACCGACCGCACCACACCGCAGCCGGGCCCAAGACCCGATCTCCTGCTCTGAACCGGGTGACCTCCGAACCCACTCTGTCGACGACTCCCGTGAACTCATGTCCGACTATCGTGCCCGCTCTCATCTTGGGCATGAGACCGTGCATGACGTGCAGGTCGCTTCCGCATATGCTTGTCATTGTCACCCGGACGATTGCGTCTTCGGGACCATGCAGCCGGGGCTCGACCACCTCCTCCAAACGGAGGTCGTCCGGGCCTTCGTAGACGACGGCCCTCACGAGTCCTCAGCGACTTTCAGGCCGTATCGGCGGATGTACTCATCGTCGATGTCGACCATACCAGTGACTCCCTGGGCATCCTGTTTCGCCAGGAACACTGCGCACGTCACCATAGCCGCCGCTGAGGTCCAGCCGTGACGCTCTTCTTCAGGCACCCAGAGCCGCATGCCTTCGGTGTCGACCACCCCGGCCGGCTTCAGTCCATTTACCGCGATGTTGTGCCGGCCTACCTCCGCCGCGAGAGCCCAGGTGAAACGATCAAGGGCGGCCTTTGAGGCGGCATAGGCGGCGCTGTAATCGACGGTCTTGTCGCCCCGCTCCGTCGCAGCCTGCGACGAGATATTGATTATGCTGCCTCGCCCTTGCGCGATCATCGCGGGTAGAACCGCCTTAGCACAGAGGAAGGGTCCGGTAGCGTTGACCCGCATGACAATATCCCATCGCTTCAAGGGCATATCGGCCACAGGAAGGGGGAAATCGATAGCGGCATTGTTCACTAGGACGTCAACACGCCCGTAGGTCTCCAAGGTCTTCCCGACGGCCACAGCCACACCGGCCTCGTCGGTCACGTCACAACGGACGGCTAGGCCCCGTCCCCCCAACCGCTCGATCTCCGCCACCGTTTCGTGGATGCTGCCGGGTAGCCGGTCGCTGGGAGCCGATTCGCTGCGCGCGGCGACGACCACGGTCGCACCTTCGCGGGCGAACCCTAACGCGATGGCTTTGCCGATCCCCCGACTAGCCCCAGTAACGATAGCGATCTTGTTCCGCACCGTCGCCTCCTTGGTGGGTCTCACACAGGCCGGGTCACCTGGATAGAGCGCTCGCTCTACCTATTGTGGCAGCCGTCTGGGGCGGAGTCAAGAACGACGTCTTGGCCGTCTACTCCACCGCGAAGAACACTCGGGCCTTGTCCAACGAGAACGCCTCTTCGAGCAGAAGCGTGCCCCCGGTAACCTGAGCCGCAGGCACCTCGAAGACCAGGTTGCCTGCGATCGAGGCACCGGGCAAGGTTTCACCCTGCTTCATGATGGAGTCGGGGGGCACCACTACTCCCATTTTGCAAGATCCGCCCTTGCCTCCAACAAAACTACATAACGTATCAAGCCAGAACGTGCTCGAGTCACGGCCGACGTAGGTGGCTTCCACCGATATGAGCACATAGCGGTTCCCCTCAGCAGGTGGAGCGTTGAACATGTTCTCTTTGAGGACAATCTCAGTCGCGTCTAAGATCGCCTCCACGACCTTGACCTTCCAGTCACCCACGTGTGCCTCTTGGGTCAGGGGGATGGGGTTGCGCCGCTCTCCCGGTTCGCCGATCTTGGCCACCGGACCTGAACCGGTCTCAACCGTTCCCGCGGGATCTTCGTGACCGGCCGCCCCCATGCCGAGGGCTGATGCCTGTGTGCCGGCGGTGGAAGCCGTCGTTGTAGGCACCCTCTCGGCTGTAGAGTTGCCGACTGTAGAGTCGCTCGACACGGCGAGAGATGCCTCGCCGGCGGGAGCAGACACTTCAGTGCATCCGAAGACACCGACTACGGCAATACTTACTACGGCGAGCAAGAAGATTGCCGCCTTCACCTTGCCCTCACACAGTCTCTTTCTTCGTACATGTCGCACAGTGTACGGCTTCCCCGGCCATGAGTACCAGGGGGTTGATGATATGTGGCCATGAAGTCATGATAATCGGGCCGGACAACAAGGCAACCCGGAGAGAAGATGCCTTCTTCAGAAGACGGCCAAGTGGGGGCCCTCTCCCCTACACTCATACTGCTGATCGTCCTGGTGCTGCTTTTCGTTGCGGTGGGCATCAGCAAAAGGTCGGCCGACGTCGCCCACTGGCTCTGCCGAGACTCAAAACGGCTGCAGGCCGCATATTTCCTTGCCTTGGCCTTCGGTCTGTTCGGTTTCGTGGTCATCCTCCGGGCCGGGATGATGGAACGTTGGTCGTTCGATCGGGTGGCGTTCGCCATCGGTGGATTCACCATCATCGCCGCCGGCAGGGCGACGGCCGGCGTAGCGGCGCGAAAGAGAAGGGAGTTGAGGCAGCGCAAGGCCCAGGAAGAGGACGCAGCCGACTCGTCCGACCAGCTGGGCACGCACCGGGCGGCTTCCGACGAACCTCCCACTGCGGAGTAGACGATGGGTCCTTCCCCCCGTACACTGGGCGTAGCCGGCCGGAAAAACGCCCGCCGGCTCTTGAGTAAATGCCGTATGGCCATCGGGGAGCAGAGGTAGCAGCTACTTGTGAGGTCCAACAAAGGCATCATCTGCAGAGAATGCAAAGGGGAGAACAAACCCGGCAGCCGCTACTGTTGGTTCTGCGGAGCCCCATTGCCCTGGATAGAGCGCAGGCCAAGCGGAGGCTGGAGAGCTGTAGGGGTCGGGTTCCAGGTACTGAAGTGGTTGGTCGCAACAACCGTGGTGGTGGCGTTGGCCGGGGGCGTCTATTACGCGTTCAACCGGGTTGTGCTGCCCATTTTCCAGGAAAAACCGACCACTACGATCACCGAGGTAGCGAAGAACACGACCAGTATCAGGCCCACCACAACGACCACGATCCCGCGGGACGACCGTCTCGTGAGCGCGGGCAAGGACCGTTATGCGACGGCCATCGCGATATCCGAATTAGGCTTTCCTAGTGGCGCTCCTGCGCTGGTTCTGGTGGGAGGAGAAGACTTCGCGAAGGGCATCTCGGCAGGTCCGCTGGCCGCAGCATACAAGGGCCCAATCCTGCTGGTTCCCACAGACGGCATCCGCGAAGACCTCGTCGATGAGATCAGGCGCCTCGACCCCTCGCACGTCTTTCTCGTAGGGGTGTCGAAACCGAAGACTATGACGGCCCGGCTGAAAGAGATCCTCGAGAAGCCTGAGGTCACCAGCATCGCAGGCAACGATGTATTCGAAACCGCCGCCCTGGTCGCCCGCGAAATCCGCACCAAGCACGAGACCGTGTCGAAGGTGGTGATAGCCCCGGTCGACAGTTTCGTCGAAGCCATCGCCGCGACTCCTCTCGCCGCAGCCAAGGGGTGGCCCATCCTCCTAGCCCGTGAAAATGGCGACCTTCCCCGAATCACCCGTAATCTTATAGTGGATCTCGAAATAGATGCCGCCTTGGTGGTGGGTACCACCACGGAACTGAGCCTGGCCTATGTGGATCGGCTAAAAGGGGCGGGTGGTTACGAAACAGCCGCCCTCATTGCCGAGTACGCAGCGTCTCACGGCTTAGAGTTCACCCATACGGCCATAGCGACAGGCGATTCTTTCCCGGACGGACTGGTTACCGGACCCTGTCTGGCGGCCGACAACGGTATGCTGCTTCTGGCCACGAACGGACATTTGACCCCAGAGATGCTCTCTCTTTTTGGAGAAAACCGAAAGGCCATCCGTACACTCGATTTCATCGCCCTGCCGCAGCTCGCGCAAGAATTGGCCGTCTCAGGCGGCAGCCCGGCCGGCTCGACCACCGGTACCACCCGCGGGGTCGTCGGCACTATTGGCGTAGACGACTGAGGGAGAAGCGTCGTATTGCGTACGGCTCTCGTCGAGGAGGGAGCCAACCGGGACCGGCGGCGCTCCGCCTCTATGGCCACTCCTTCGCGCCGTTCATCAAATATTCGTGCATGTCGTTGGCCGCCTGGCGGGCGGCGCCCATGGCGAGGATCACGGTCGCCGAACCAGTGACTATGTCTCCTCCGGCCCAGACCCCAGGCATGCTGGTGCGTCCCGAGGGAGTGAGAGCCTTCACGTAGCCGCGCTCGGTGCGCTCCAGAGCTGGGGAGCCCGAAAACAGCACCGGGTTTGGCCCTGCGCCCACAGCTACGATGACCATATCGATATCCATGAGGAAATTCGACCCAGCTTTGGGGATCGGCCTCGGCCGACCGGAGGCATCGGGTTCGCCCAACTGCATCTGGACGCACTCCATCTGCTTCACCCAACGACGGTCGTCTCCGATGAAGCGAATCGGGTTGGTAAGGAAACGAAACTTCACCCCTTCTTGCTCGGCGTGCTCGATCTCCTCGGTGCGGGCCGGCATCTCATCGCGAGTACGTCGATAGATGATCGACACCTCACGACTACCCATACGCACGGCCGTGCGCGCGCAATCCATGGCAACATTACCGCCGCCGAGGACCGCTACTTGGCGGCCTCGCGGCGCAGGGGTGTCGTACTCAGGGAACGCGTACGCCTTCATAAGGTTGATACGAGTCAAATACTCGTTGGCCGACAGGACGTTGCACAGGTTCTCGCCGGGTAGTTTCATGAAGATAGGTAATCCAGCCCCGGTACCTACGAATACCGCGTCATAGCCGGAGGCGAAGAGCTCATCGATGCTGTAAAGCCGGCCCACGATGGAATTGAGCTCGATCTTGACCCCGAGCCTACGCAGATAGTCGATCTCCGACTCCACGATGGCCTTAGGTAGACGGAACTCCGGAATACCATATACAAGCACACCTCCCGGCTTATGCAGCGCCTCGAAAATGGTCACCGAATGTCCTTTAACCACCATATCGGCGGCCAACGTCAGACCCGCCGGGCCGCTGCCGACCACCGCGATCCGTTTGCCCGTCTGCGGTGCCTTCCGGGGAATGGTGACCGCATCGGTCTCGCGCTCGAAGTCGGCGGCGAAACGCTCCAAGTTGCCGATGGCGACCGGCTCCTCCTTTTTGCCCAGTAGACAGACCCTCTCGCATTGGTCGTCCTGAGGACAAACCCGTCCGCAGATAGCGGGGAGGGCGTTTTTCTGTTTGATCAGTCTCGCCGCTTCGACGAACTCCCCAGCCTTGATGAGCCGTATGAAGCCGGGAATGTCGACCTCCACCGGACACCCGGAGACGCACACCGGTTTCTTACAGTCGAGACAGCGACTCGCTTCGATGATCGCCAGTTCACGGTCCAACCCGTACGAGACTTCGTTGAAGTTGCGGATCCGCAGCAACGCATCCTGCTCAGGTTTCTTCTGTCGAGCTATCTTGGGTTTGATCTTGGCCCGATCGGCACGCGACATACCGTGCCAGTGGCAACCCGTCTTGGTACAGATGGAGAACTCCACCAGCCGAGACTGTGCGTAGATGACTAAGCGCGCGGGTGGTGACCCACACTCATCGCAGGCGCCCTGCTCGACCAGCGACTGTCCGCAGTGAGGACAGGACAGATCGTCGACCACGACTCCGTCGGGCAGATCGATGTCGGCCTGCCGGTCGAAGACGTCGAACCGGGGGCTCAGCAGAAGCTCGCCTTTCTGTCCGTCGAGAGACACATTCAGTCGCACCCAGATCTGCCTGGTGACCGGGTCGAAGACGTTCAGGGCCTGATGGCAGTGCGGGCAGAAAGTCGAGAGTTCGGTACCGGCAAGGATGCTCTTGGGTTCCTCCTCACTTTTGTTCATAACCATCCCTTAGCGCGCCCGTATGGAGGTAAGTAGCGACGTCCGCTCGTCGCGTGCGTACATGGAGTTGCGTTGGATAAGCTCGTCGAAATCGACCTTGTGTCCGTCGAAGTGTGGTCCATCGACACAGGCGAACTTCGTCTCCCCACCCACCGTCACCCGACAGCCCCCGCACATGCCGGTGCCGTCCACCATGATGGGGTTGAGACTCACCAGCGTGGGGATCTCGTACAGTCTGGTCATCTCACACACCGCCCGCATCATGATGAGTGGCCCGACCGCGACCACCTGGTCTATGTGTACCTGTTCCTCCACCAGTTTGGCCAGCGCGTCTGTCACCAAGCCGTGCATCCCGTAGCTACCGTCGTCGGTGGTCACGAGCAACCGCTCACAAAGAGCGTCCATCTCGTCCTCGAGGATGAGAAGTGCCTTCTCACGGGCGCCGATAATGCCTATGAGCGTGTTGCCGGCCTCAGCATAGCCCTGCATGATGTGGTGAAGGACGGCGATACCCGAGCCCCCCCCGATGCCGACCACAGTACCTACCTTAGTGAACCGTTCGTCGCAACCCAGGGGACCTACCAGATCCTTTATTGCATCGCCAATCTTGAGGGACGCCAACATAGCCGTCGTCTTACCGAGCACTTGAAAGATGATGGTGATGGTGCCGTGAACTTCGTCTTTGTAGGCGACAGTCAGCGGCGTACGCTCACCGGTCTCGTTCACCCGCAGGACGACGAACTGTCCGGGGTGGATCTTCCTAGCGATCGCCGGCGCCTCGATGGTGATGGAGATCATGTCGCCCTTGGTCAACTCCCGACGATCTATGATCGTATGCATCGATGAGCCTCCCTATTTGCTACCGAGGTAGAAGTCCTTACGCCTTCGGGCATAGCGTGTTCGTCGCATCTCGTCGGAGGCCAGAGCCGCCAACCGCTCGGGCTCATCAACCGGGGGCGATGTGACGTCCCCGCCGTGAGCGTGAAACACCACGGTGTCGTCCCGCACCTCGACATCGTAAACGGCCTCGAGCGGGAGCACTTCGGGGCTATCACCACCCATGCCTATCAGCACCGCTCGGGTAGTGAGTTGCAGCTCACCGCTCTCCCAGATGACCCGCTCCTCTCCACTAAAAGCTCTAAGGTCTTTCTCGCGCAGTTCAGCATGTTCACCGAACGCCTGCCCAAACCGCTTCGAGATAACCTCACCGATGCTTCGCACCACCTGGTAACCCAGATGTTTATCCCGCTCGCAGAGCTCGCGAAGGCTGTCCCCGTTGACAACTACAAGTTCAGACGGTTCCGCCGTCCATGCCGAGGCAGAATGGACGTGCGGCTCCATCACTGCCCCCCACCCGAGCATCTCGCCGGGGCCGAGCTCGTCAATAAGGACCTGCCGACCCTCGGGAGACCGTACCTTGACCTCTACCTTGCCTTTTAGGACGAGGTAGAACTTGTCGGCCGCGCCTCCTTCGGTGATCAGCTCCTCGCCGGGATCGAAATCCCGCACATAAGAGATCCTGCCAATCGCATCCAGCTGGGCCATATCCAGCCCGGCCAGGACTTCGAACTGGTGAAGCTGGGCTATACCGTGTCCCCCAACGGCATGGCCGAACCGTTTGGACATGACCTCGCCGACACCCTTGACCACTTTGTAGCCCATCTGCTCGCTGGCGTCACAGAGGTCACGCAGGCGCTTGCCGTCAACAACGATCAATTCAGACGGCTCCACCGTCCACGCCGAAGCGGTATATATATGGGGCGCCATGACTGCCCCCCAGCCCAACATCTCTCCGGGGCCGAGTTCGTCGATCATCACCTGATCGCCCTCGGGCATCTGCACTTCGACCGCCGCCCTACCTTTAAGGAACAAATACAGCTTGTCGGCAACCGCCCCCTCGGTGATCAGCTGCTCTCCGGCTTCAAATTCCCGGACCTCAGAGATATCTGCAACCGCTTCGAGCTCCGCCACATCAAGTTCAGCGAAGATTTTGAACTGGTGTAGCTCGTCGATCGTGTAGCCGCCGAGGACCTGTCCGCCCTTCCCGGCGAGGACCCGGCCGAACCGTTTTGAGATCACCTCTCCGACGCCCCGAGCCATTTGGAAACCAAGATGCTTGTTTGCCTCACCAAGCTCGCGCAGACGTCTGCCGTCGACCACTATCAACTCGCAAGGCTCGATGGTCCAGGCCGAGGCAGTGTAGACATGAGGTGGCGTCACTGCTCCCCAACCCAACATCTCTCCGGGGCCGAGTTCGTCGATGAGCACCTGACGGCCCTGGGAGGAACGAACTTTGACCGCAGCCTTGCCTTTCAAGAAGAGATATAAGCTCTCAGCCGGCGCCCCCTCGGTGGTGAGCTCTTCGCCCGGCTCGAATTCCTGGATATGTGAGAGCTTCGCTATGGCTTCCAGCTCTGCCTGGTCTAGTTCTGCGAAGATCCTAAACTGCGCCAACTCCTCCGGCTTCAGCCCGGTGACGGTCTCCTCCGGCCGCCCCGATATGGCCTCACCGAAGCGCCTCGACATCACTTCGCCCACGCCTTTGGCCACTTGGTACCCGATGCGTTTATTGCGCTCAGACAACTCGCGCAGCTCGCGACCGTCGACCACGAACAGCTCACATGCTTCTGAGGTCCAGGCGCTCGCCGTGTAGACATGGGGCTCCATCACCGCCCCCCATCCGAGCAGCTCTCCTGGGCCGAGCTCGTCGATGATCACCTGGCCGCCGCCCGGGCCCCGCACCGTGACCGTCGCTTTCCCCTGCAGAAAGAGGTAGAGCTTCTCGGCGGGAGCTCCTTCTTCGGTCAGCCGCTCTCCGCTCTCGAACTCCTCGACAAGAGCTATCTGGGCAATCGCATCGAGATCGGCCACATCGAGCTCAGAGAAGATCTTGAACTGTCGGAGTTCGTCGATTCCATACCTGCCGATGGCCGATCCGCCCCGCGTACCAACAGCCGTCCCGAACCGTTTCGAGATGATCTCGCCCATACCCTTCGCTACCTGGTAGCCCACGCGTTTGTTCTGCTCGCAAAGCTCGCGGAGGCGTCTACCGTCCACGACGATGGCTTCTGAACGCCGGGTTGTCCAAGCAGAGGCTGTGTAGAGATATGGGTCGACCACCGCCGCCCAACCTAACATCTCCCCTGGACCGAGCTCGTCAATCAGGATTTGGCGTCCATCGGCGCCCCGTACCTTCACCGCTGCCTTTCCTTTTAGAAAAAGGTAGAGGTTGTCGGCCGAGGCTCCTTCGGTGGTCAGTTTTTCGGCGGTCTCGAACTCTCGAATATGGGAGATCTTGCCGATCGATTCGAAATCCTCCTCCTCGAGCTCGGCAAAGATCCTGAATCGGCGAAGCTCATCAATTCCACTTAGCACCTTGACTCCTTTCGGCACTCACACTGGCCTTTCTCACTCCCGTACTGCCGGAGAGACGTTGGTCTCGATGCGGTCCGGGAGAGGGCCCCGCTAAAGCAGGGTCGGAGCCAATCAGGGCACCTCGTGGAAAAGGATGGTCCGAACCTCAGGAATGGACATGAGCGCTCCCCCTTTCGGCCGAATGGCATTTGCGGCTTCCCACAGAATCATATTCCTTTAACGGCCGGATTGCTAAACGAACAGGTATCCTCCTGACGACGCCGATCGCGCCCTTTGAAGGCTATAGCCGATCGCTCCGCCGCGGCGGACCTGCAGCCACCCACCAGACGGCTGTACCTGCCTCGACACCCGGCACCCACGGTCGACCGGTCTCCCCCCTTGTGTTGTCCGTGCCCGGTTACCCCTCTTCGGGGTGCTCCCCGAGCCCGATACCCTTACTCAGTGATAGTACCTCAGAGCCACGTCTCGCACCCTGGGATACGAGCCGGCTCCCGAACGTCAACCATAAGAACGCGCTCATCGCACCCACGGCCAGATTCACGGCTCCGACCAACTCGACCCGCTCCCATAATCCCAGCGAGACGATGATTATCCCGGCGCTGCCCATCACCATGTGAGTCGACCCCATGAGCGCGGAGACCGACCCCGCGTCCGCTTCGTGCTGGCCCAACATGAGGTACGTAGCCGGAGGCCGCATACAGCTCAGGGCAATGGCGCTGGGAAGGAGCGTCAAGAGGAAGGACCAAGGACCATAGTTGCCGACGAAGATGAGAGCGAGGCCGCTTATCGCGGTAACAACGAACGAGCCCGTGAGGATCGCAGAACGGGTGAACCTCCGCGAGAGCCACATATAAGTCTGCGGGCCCACGGCCAGACCCACTGCGTACAGAGCGAAGAAATAGCTGTATACCCGGCTACTCACTCCGAAGGTCTCTTGATAGATATACGAGGAGGACGAGACGAATGCCATGCCGGCCACACTGACCAGCGAGAAGTTGATGAGAAGATGAGTGAAAGCCCTGTGATTCAGCACGATGCCAAGCCGCCGCAGAGACGAAAGTGGGTTCCCGCTCAGTTTCTCTTCGATGGTCTCCTCGAACACAATGCTCCCGGCAAGCATAAACACACCCAGGATCGCCTGGGCCGCGAACGACCCTCGCCACGATGTGAATGTGAGTATGAATGCTCCGATGACCGGCGCAACCGCGGGCGAGAGGACGGTCATCGACTGGATGACGGCCAAGATAAGTTCCCGCCTGCGGCCCCGGTAGACATCTTTAACGATTGCAGTCGCGACCGTGCTGGCCGCGCCCGCGCCCAGGGCCTGAAAGATGCGAAAAGCCATCAGCTGAAAGACATCTGACGATACCGCGCACAGCACCCCGGCCGCCGTGTAGCACCCCAGTCCCACAAGCAGGACCGGTCGGCGACCGTACCGATCGCTGAGCGGGCCCCACACCAGGATGGCGACGGCGTAGAAGACGAAGAAGAGGATGAGGGTCAGGTTGGTCTGATACTCGGGTGCCCGGAAATAGGTGGTCATCGCCGGCAGAGCCGGGAGATACAGGTCGGTCGATAGCGCCGGAAAGGCGCTTAGCGCCGCCAAGAAGACGACCAGCCCCTTCCTGCCTAGGCGTCTCTGTCGGACCGCTCCGTTGTCTGTGGAATTGGAGATGATGTTCAAGCGCGCCGGCAGATGCCGCCGCACGCGGAGATGTTGGTGGTGCGCATAGATGGATCGGTGTGCATAGGCTGGTCCGTATGCGTAGACGGGTCGGTGTGCATGGTATCGTCGGACACCTTACAGCACCAGCCCCACCGATGCCGGCCTAGAGGACTCCCGTCCAAGAACCGGCCGGTGAGTCCTACGGGTAAGACTCTCGGCACTCCCTACCCATGACCCTCGCGGGGGCAAAGCCCTGGCGTTGAGTCCTATTCGTGGATAATTGAAGACCCTGGGATCAAGATCTTTTTTTCCGTGCCTCACTCCAGGCTGGGCTCACAACAGATGACGTTCGAACCAGTCGGCCGTCAATCGGGCCACCTTCTCCAACGCACCCGGTTCCTCGAACAAGTGCCCGGCCCCGGGTACGATTTCCATTTCTTTGACGCCTCCCAGATAGCCAAAAGCGCGACGGTTCATCCTAATGACGGTGTGGTCGTCTCCGCCCACTATCAGAAGAGTGGGCGCGGACACCCGGGGCAACACCTCTATCACCAGATCAGGCCGGCCGCCCCGAGAGACCACTGCGGAAATATCGCCCAGCTCTGCGGCGGCGGCCACGGGCGCCGCCGCCCCCGTACTAGCTCCGAAATAGCCCAGAGGGGTGTCTTGTAAGGAGCCTTTCCGTCGCAACCAGCCGGTAACGCCCAATACCCGTTCGGTCAAGAGGCCGATGTCGAAGCGCAACGAGCCTGCATAGCGGTCGACCGCCTCCTCCTCCGGAGAAAGGAGATCGAACAACAACGTGGAGAGCCCGGCCGAACGGATGACATCGGCCACATGACGATTGCGACCACTGAAACGGCTACTACCGCTGCCGTGGACAAACATGACCAGTCCGGCAGGGGCGGGTCCCTCCCCGTCCGACCGGGCTGCGTCCTGCCCTCCCACCTCCGGCTGCGCCGCGCCCACCTCTTCCGTCAACGGCCCGCCGACCTCCGGCCCGGCCCCTCTCGAGGACACCTCGAGGATTCCCTGCAGGGTGACTGTCCCGAGCTCTATCGTGACATCCCGACCACGGACGGCATCCGGTTCCCGGTGAGGTGCAGGATTTTTCATCAACGGGACCCCGCGGAACCGCCGGTCTCCCCGCCGCTTCGGCCAAAAGCCCGAGCCGAATCGAGCAATTCGATGACCTCTTCATCGGACGTCTGCGTGAAATCGTGATACCACGAGCCGATTGCGTAGAAGGGCTCCGGCATTGCAAGGCAGACGGCCTCATCTACCTCTTGCTGCAGAGCGGAACAGGTCTCCCGTGGCGCCACCGGTACGGCCATCACGATTCGCTCAGGATTGTAGTTCCTGAGGAGCCGAATCGCAGTCCGCATACTCGCTCCGGTTGCCAACCCGTCGTCAACAAGGATGACGGTTTTGCCCTCCAGTTCCAAGGCCCGCGAGTGGCCCCGGTAGAATCGTTCACGTTGCTCGAGCATACCCTGTTCCCGAGCCACAACGGCGTCTATCTCGCCTGGAGTGAGGCGGAGCATTCTAACCACGTCGGGGTTGGTCACCCTGGTCCCGCCGCCTGCAATGGCTCCAAAGGCCAATTCCTCGTGTCCGGGAACGCCCAGTTTGCGCACCACGAGCACATCCAGGGGAACATCGAGGGCTTTGGCGATCTCGAAGGCTACGACCAACCCACCCCGGGGAAGACCAAGCACAACGACGTCTTTACGATCGGCATATGCGCTGAGCACGCGCGCCAAGCGGCGTCCGGCTTCAGTACGGTCCGGTAGGATCTGAGTCGAGCCGTTCACAAGCGGAATTCCCTTCGGCGGTCGAAGCCTCGCGGACCGTAAGCAGAGGGGGACACAGCCGCCAGCGCTTCTCGAAACCGGGCTTCGTCCCCTCCGAGGAGGGACTCAACGATCGAAGGTAATCCACCACCCCCCTGCTTCTGAATGGCCGACAGCAGTTGCGTGCGGCCCCTCGGTAGATCGGCCCAGACGAGAGTCCGGGTCCAATCATCCAGCCCATCCTCCGCAGCCCATAATGACACGTCATAGGCACCGCTGCGATCTCCGTCACCCAGATGGTAGATACTCTCTTTTCGCATTCCCAGCACACCAGACGGCTTACCACTCCGAGGCACGAGGCGATCGACCGGAGCAAGGCGATACTCCACCTCGGCAGACGATATGGCGCGCACAAGCTCCAAGCACACCGTCGTCGGTCGACGCGGCGTGGAGAGATCGTGTGGTCCATCCGTAGCCTGCTCCATGATTATGACCAAGGGAGATCCAAGGACCAGCCGCAGGAACAAGGCAGAGAGACAGCCTTCGGCCGCTACGTCAAAGCTATCGGGGGCCCGCGCACCCGGTGCAGCCGAATTGTGCTCTAGGACGGCAGTCATGATGAGCGCAAGTTCTCTATCCCGAAGCGCGAGGTATCCGGCCAGTCTGTGGGCCGTCGCCATGGCCGCTCGACTCCCGCGCAGCCGAATGGGCAGGCGAACTGCATTGGTCACCGCAGACGAAACAGCCGCCGGGCGTCGGCCGGTGAGATCGTGCCCAGTGGCCGTTGGGCCCTGAAATACCATCACCTTCTCCCCCGCACATCGACGTCATCACAGGTGAAGACGACCGGTGCGCAACTGCGGGTGCCTCAAACACGCACGCCCCGTTCGGGCCGGGTCACGGCGGTAGAGGTCTTACAGCCGATATTGCCAGGTGGATGTATTTCGAAACCTGCCGAGGCAAACAAGGGTAACCCGTGTTGGATTTTTGCCGACGGCTCCTAATAAGTGGAGCAGCAAGATACGAATCCCCGAGGCCGCCTGCCCAGCCTACCCGCTTGATTCAGGGCGCAGGCTCTTGGGCGGTGGGGACGAGCCGCAGGGCACTGCCACCATCGCCACGTTGCCGGGCTTCAGCGGCCGCCTCGCACAGACGATCAAGGGCGGAAGTGACGCTCTCTAAGTCGTCTCCCAAAGCCGCACTCAGCCGATCGAGGAAGGGTTTCGCAAAATCCGCGAGGCCTCCCGCCTGCGCGTAGCCTTCCGCGGTCAACTCGAAGGGTATCTGCCGACGATCACCGTGATCCTGGCCCCGCCTCACAAATCCTGCGGTCACCAGTTTAGACACTAAGCCGCTCGTCGTTGACACGGTGATCCCAATAGACCGTGACAGCTGCACGGTAGTGATGCCGGGGAAAAGACGGATCTGAAACAGTATCCGTAGTTGTGGCAGAGTGAGATGGAAGCGCTCCCACTGCAGCAGCCGTATGGTATCCAACTCCCTTACGGCTCGCCAGTACGCGGTTTGGAAACGCTCGTCAATAGTGGTGCAGATGTCCGGGTCGATATCCATGTTGTTGATGATACGGTATTGCCGTACTATATGGCAATGCCAAAGCGTTTGTCGGACATCTGGGACAGCCCCGCCCGCTACGGATTCGTGCTCCTTGCTGCTATGTCGGTGTGCTACGGCTTCGCCTACAGCGCCCAAACCAGCATCGTCACCAACTTCTTCAACGATGTCCTCCACTTCGACGGTCCGCATTTCGGCTACATCACCGCGATCAGGGAGGTGGGCGGCTTTCTGCTGATCTTCCTGATGATGGCGCTCTATCGAGTATCGCTGCAGACACTCACTGCTGGCGCTCTTATGATCCTGGGGATCGGCTACGGGTTGTTCGGCCTCGCCGACAGTTTCCTGAGCGTTATTCCGTGGGTAGTCATCACAAGCTTTGGGTTCCACACCGTCCTGCAAACTCAGTACTCCTTGGGCCTGAGTCTGACGACCCAGGAGAAGAGCGGGAGCGTGTTGGGGCGGATGACGGCCTTCTACCAAGGGGGAACGTTCACTGCCTTTGTGATCGTTTTTCTTATCTTTCATTTTCACTGGCTTTCTTACGAAAAAACCTTCATCCTCCTCGGCATCGTGGCCTTTTTGGGTGGCATCGTGATCATCCGCTTCCCCCACCTGCACGACGGAGAGCCGCGCAGAATGGCGCCCCGGCGCGAACGACTAGTGTGGCGCTGGGACTACCGCTACTACTACGCACTCTGCCTTTTGGACGGCGTACGGCAGCAGGTGTTCTTCTCTTTTGGCCTATGGGTGCTCGTGAACCACTACGGGCTTCAGGTCCCCCTGATTTCGTTGATTCTTGCTACGGGGACCCTCATTGCTATTGCAACCTCTTCATGGGTCGGGCGCTCCATCGACCGCTTGGGAGAGCGGAGGATCATCCAGACCATCAACCTCATGTATGTCGTAGCCTTGGGTGGCTACGCCCTCTCGGCACACGTAGTCATGGCTGCGGTTTTCTACGTGCTCTACTCCTGCATAACCCCGTTCTCGACGGTAGCCGCCTCCACCTATTTACGGAAGATCGCCGTCCCGGAGGACATCTCGCCCAGCCTGGCCATGGGGGTCACCATCATGCACGCAACGGCAATCGTAGTGCCCGTGGTGGCCGGTTACATCCTCAACTTCGTGGGATTTCGGATTCCCTTTGCCATCTCATGCGGAGCCGCCATCGTAACGGTCATGGTCACTGTGCGCCTGAACCCCCTGGCTCAGCGCAGTGCCGCCCGGGTCGCTCTGGATGAAGCGCACGCGGCAACGAGGGCGGCCGTGGCAGGTCGAGTGGGCCAGTAGCCGCGTGGAGTAGTAGTGAGTAGGGCCCATCACGACTGTCGACTGCGAGAATGCTTCCAGTGGCAACGATTAAGAGTCCGGCCGCCTGCAGAACCGTAGACTTGGTTCCCGCAGCCGGGGTAATTTGCCTCCGTTTACATCCCCGCCCACTCCTCGCTCAGCACCTCGGCCTGCTCCAACACCGTCAACGTCGCCTTCTCCTGCTTGTCAGGCGGATAACCGTACTTACGGAGGATGCGTTTGACGACCACCCGCAGTTGGGCGCGCACGTTCTCGCGCATGGTCCAGTCGATGGTGACGTTGGCCCGCACCGCCGCCACTAGTTCGCGGGCGATCTCCCGCAGGGTTTCGTCGCCGAGCACCTTGACCGCACTGTCGTTGGTCTCCAGGGCGTCGTAGAAGGCTAGTTCATCGTCGGTGAGGTCTAGGGCTGCGCCCCGCTCTTCCAGCTCGCGGAGGTCTTTGGCGAGCCTGATGAGCTCCTCGATCACCTGGGCGGCTTCGATGGTACGGTTCTGGTAGCGTCTCAAGGTCTGCTCCAGCATCTCGGCGAAGGAGCGGGCCACCACCACGTTCTTGCGCGAGCGGGAGCGTATCTCGCCCTTGAGTAACTTCTGGAGCACCTCTACCGCCAGGTTACGCTGGGGCATCCCCTTCACTTCGGCCAGGAATTCGTCTGAAAGTATGGAGATATCGGGCTTTTTCAGACCGGCGGCGGCGAAGATGTCGACCACTTCGTCAGACACCACCGCTTTGGAGACGATCTGGCGGATGGCCTGGTCGAGCTCTTCATCCGTGCGGAGTTCTCCGGGGGCGCGCTTGGTGAGCCCGGCACGCACGGCAAGGAAGAAGCCCACGTCGTCGCGGATACGCTTGGTCTCTTCGTGAGGCACAGAGAGCGCGAACGCCTGGCGGAGTTCGGCGATGGCGCGAAGAGCGCGGTCCTTGCCGTTCTCCTGGGCGAGGATGTGTTCTTGGGCTCCGGGGAGGAGGCCGA
>JAXGNF010000041.1:0-16903 GCA_040768135.1 Thermoleophilia bacterium
TGGATGATGCCGAGCCGCATGCCTCCGGGATGAACTTTCTGACCCACCTGCTACGACTCCTTTTTCTCGTCGACGCTCACGGTGATGTGGCTCGTCCTTTTGCGGATGCGACCCGCCCGTCCCATCGCCCGCGGCCGGAACCGCTTGAGAGTCGGACCACCGTTCACATACGCCTGGACTACAAACAGATCGTCGGCGTCTAGATCGTGGTTGTTCTCAGCATTGGCCACAGCCGAATCGAGCACCTTACCGACCAGCTTGGCCGCGGCCCGCGGGCTGAGGGCAAGGATCGCCTTGGCCTCTGCCACTTTCTTGCCTCGGATAAGCCGGGCCATGTCACCCGCTTTGCGCGGGGAGACCCGCACATACTTCGCAGTTGCATTGACCATCGTCATCACTTCCTCCTCATGCGGCGCTCTTTGCTGCCGGCATGACCACGGAAGGTACGGGTCAACGCGAATTCGCCGAGCCGATGACCGACCATGCTCTCCGTCACATAAACAGGCACGTGCTTCCGACCGTCGTGCACGGCGATCGTGTGGCCAATCATCTCCGGATATATGGTGGAAGCGCGCGACCAAGTCTTGAGCATGCGCTTCTCACCCGTCTCGTTCATGGCTTCGATCCGCTGCATCAGCCGCTCTTCGACGAAGGGAGTCTTCTTGCTTGAACGTGTCACGGCGCTCTCTTACCTCCCTTTCCCACGTCGCCTGACGATGTATTTGTTCGAAGGCTTGTTGGCCCTACGTGTTTTGTGACCAAGCGTCGGCACACCCCAGGGGGTCACGGGATTGCGCCCCGGAGGAGTCGAACCTTCACCACCCCCATGGGGATGGTCGACAGGGTTCATAGTGGTACCTCGCACGCCGGGCCTTATCCCCATCCACCGCTTACGACCGGCCTTTCCGGCAGTGAGGTTCTCGTGCTCGGCATTGCCGATCTCGCCTACCGTAGCTCGGCAATCCAGGTGGATCATGCGCATCTCGCCTGAAGGTAGGCGCAGGATAGCGTAGTCCCCCTCTTTGGCCATGACCTGAGCAGAGGTCCCAGCCGATCGGGCGATCTGACCCCCGCGCCCTTTGTATAGCTCGATGTTGTGCACCACGGTACCGACCGGGATGTTACGCAGCGGAAGCGCCGACCCAATACGGATATCCGCTCCGGGACCGGCCTCTATGGTGCTGCCCACACCGATCTTGTTAGGCGCAAGGATGTAGCGTTTGTCGCCGTCCGCATATGTGACCAGGGCGATCCGGCAATTGCGGTTGGGATCGTACTCGATCGCGGTGACCCTGCCGGGTACTCCGTCCTTATCGCGCTTGAAGTCGATGATCCGGTACCGGCGTTTGTGACCTCCACCCTGATGCCGGGTGGTGATCCGCCCATTGTTATTGCGGCCGCCCTTGCGCTTCACCGGCACGGTCAGCGCCTTCTCCGGCCTGCTCTTCGTGATCTCTTCGAAGGCAGGCGTAGTCGCGAACCTGCGTCCCGGAGATGTCGGCTTACTGCTCTTTATCGCCATATCTCTCTTACCGCTTCCCTTTCACTACGTCGCGCCGAAGAACTCGATCCGGTTGCCTGGAGCGAGCTCGACCACTGCCTTCTTCCAGCGTCTGGTCATGCCCATGTGGGCACCCCGCCGCTTGGGTTTGGGTTTCACGTTGACGGTCTGCACGCCGATGACCTTCACATTGAAGATCTCCTCCACAGCAGCGCGTATATGCGGTTTGGTCGCTCGGTAATTGACCTCGAACGAGTACCGATTGGTGTCGATCGCTCGATAGCTCTTTTCCGAAATGATCGGGCGGATGATGATCTCACGCGCGTCCATTACACCTCACCGTCCTGACTTGGGGCGCCTTCCAGAAAGGCGATGGCGGCTTCGGTGAACAGCAGGCTTTTCGCCCAGATATAATCCTGGACCTCCGCTTCACCCACGGTCATCGCTCTGATGCCCGCCAGATTGCGAAAGCTCTTCAGAGCCGCCACCTCTTCGGCCCCAACCAAGACGAGCAACGGCTTGTCAAGCGCCGCCTTGCCTAGGATGGCTGCCGCCCGCTTAGTCGAAGGCTCTGCGAAGACGGTGTCCGAGAGAACCCGTACGGTACCGCCCGCGACCAGATCCGCCAACGCCATGCGGAACGCCTGGGCCTTGACCTTTTTGTTCACCTTCACCGCATGACTACGGGGAATAGGGGGAAAGGCCACGCCGCCCCCAGTGAAGTGGGGTACTTTGCCGGAGCCCACGCGCGCGCGGCCGGTGCCCTTCTGACGCCACTGCTTGGCACTCGTGCCCGCCACGTCGCTGCGCCCCTTGGCGGCCGCAGTGCCCTGCCGGTGCCCGGCCAGTTCAGCAACCACCACATGGTGCAGAAGACCGACGTTGATGTCGTCCTGCGTCAACATGTCTGCCAGTTCATGACTGCCGACCACCGCACCGGTCTCGTCGATTCTGTCGATCAATGCCATGGCCTCAACCTCTGATCACGACCAGGGAGCCCGTGCTCCCCGGGATCGCGCCTTTGACAAACATCAGGTTCTTGTCGAGGTCGGTCTTGACCACAGTGAGACCCGTTTGCGTGACCCGCACATTGCCCATTTGACCCGGCAGTTTTGTGCCCGGGAACACGCGCGCCGGATCGGCCGACGAGCCGATGGAACCGGGTGCCCGATGGAAGTGGGCGCCGTGATAGCCGGGACCGCCACCGAAGCCATGACGCTTCATCACGCCTTGAAAGCCCTTGCCCTTGCTGACGCCGGTCACTTTGACCTTGTCGCCGGGAGCGAAGATATCCACGGTGACTGCGTCGCCAACGGCCATCTCGTCCTCACCACGGACCTCTATGAGGTGCCGCTTGGCCGCCACACCGGCTTTCTTCAGATGTCCAAGCAGCGGCTTGTTCAGCCTCTTTGGCTTGACATCGCCGTAGGCGATCTGCGTGGCAGCGTATCCGTCGTTTTCGACGGTCTTCTTCTGCGTGACCACGCAGGGCCCGGCCTGGATGACGGTGCAGCGCACAACCGTGCCGTCCTCGTTGAAATACTGGGTCATACCCAGCTTTGTACCTAGCAACGTCTTCATCACAGTTTGATCTCTATGTCTACGCCCGCGGGCAAATCCATGCGCATCAGCGAGTCCACCGTTTTGGGGGTGGGCTGATGAATATCGATCAAGCGCTTGTGGGTCCTGATCTCGAAGTGCTCCCGCGAGTCCTTGTCTTTGAACGGGCTGCGGATCACGCAGTAGACGTTCTTCTCAGTCGGAAGCGGGACCGGGCCGGAGATGGTGGCGCCCGTGCGCTCAGCCGTCTCGACGATGCTCCGCGCGCTCCTATCGACCAACTCGTGGTCGTAGGCCTTGAGCCTTATGCGTATCTTCTGTTGCGCCACCTAGTGACTCCTACTTTATGATCTTTGTCACGGCGCCGGCGCCCACGGTGCGACCACCTTCGCGGATAGCGAAACGGAGGCCTTCGTCCATGGCGATAGGCGTGATGAGCTTGGCATGGATGGTGGTATGGTCGCCCGGCATGACCATCTCCACACCCTCTTCGAGCGTGACGTCACCGGTCACGTCGGTGGTGCGGAAGTAAAACTGCGGACGATAGCCGTTGAAGAAGGGAGTGTGCCGCCCACCTTCCTCCCGGGACAGAACGTAGACCTGGGCCTCGAACTCAGTGTGCGGCGTGATGGTGCCCGGATGAGCCAGAACCATGCCACGCTCCACCTCTTCGCGCTTAATGCCGCGCAGGAGTACACCGATGTTGTCGCCCGCACGCCCTTCGTCGAGCAACTTGCGGAACATCTCCACCCCGGTAGCGACGGTCTTGGTGCTCTCCGGATGGAGACCGACCATCTCCACGGCCTCGCCCACTTTGACGATGCCGCTCTCAACGCGGCCTGTGACCACAGTGCCCCGGCCTTGGATGCTGAATACATCCTCAATGGGCATGAGGAAGGGCTTGTCGATGGCACGTTGGGGCTCAGGGATATAGTTGTCGAGGGCGTCGGCCAACTCGTAGATCGACTTGCACTGGGCGCAGTCGCGCTCGCCGCAGCCGTGTTCCAAAGCCTGAAGGGCCGAACCGACAATGACCGGAGTCTCGTCGCCAGGGAACTCGTACTCCGTCAGCAGCTCACGGACTTCCATCTCCACCAACTCCAGGAGCTCAGGATCGTCCACCATGTCGGCCTTGTTCAGGTAAACGACGATGGACGGCACTCCCACCTGGCGGGCGAGCAGGATGTGCTCACGGGTCTGAGGCATAGGGCCGTCGGCAGCCGAGACGACCAGGATGGCTCCGTCCATCTGGGCGGCACCGGTGATCATGTTCTTGATGTAGTCGGCGTGACCGGGGCAGTCTACGTGGGCATAGTGTCTGTTCGCCGTCTCGTACTCGACGTGGGAGGTCGCGATGGTGATACCACGCTCGCGCTCCTCGGGAGCGTTGTCGATGGAGTCGAAGCTACGGAACTGGATGGAGGGGTTACTGGCCGCCAAGCACCTCGTGATGGCCGCGGTCAAAGTGGTTTTGCCGTGGTCCACGTGGCCGATAGTGCCTACATTGACGTGCGGCTTGGTCCGTTCGAACTTCTGCTTCGCCATTGCTTCCTTCCTTTCTGCCTGAGTCTCTTAAGCGGCCGCCGCAACCAGGCGGTCCCTTTGCCCTCTCGTTTTACTCGTCTATCCTTCTGCCGCCCTGCTGGGCGATGATCTCTTCGGCGATGGCGCCGGGCACCTCCGCATAGTGACTGAAATGCATGGTGTACACGGCCCGCCCCTGGGTCATCGAACGAAGATCGGTAGCATATCCGAACATTTGCGCCAGCGGCACATCGGCCCGAATGACTTGGGCACCCGCTCGTAACTCCATACCGTTGATGTGCCCTCGACGCGAGGTAAGGTCGCCCATTACGTCGCCCATGTATTCTTCGGGCACGACCACCTCTACCTCTTCGATGGGTTCGAGCAATACCGGAGAGGCCTTCTTGGCCGCCTCTCGAAACGCCATGGAGCCCGCTATCTTGAAGGCCATGTCCGAGGAGTCGACTTCGTGGAACGACCCGTCGATCAACTCCACCTTGACGTCGGTCATCGGAAAGCCCGCCAATACCCCGGTCTCCATCGCCTCGATCAACCCGGCTTCCACAGCAGGCACATATTCCCTAGGTACGGCGCCGCCAACGACTTTGTTCTCAAAGGCGAAGCCTGCCCCGAATTCGTTCGGCAGCATCCGGATGACTACATGGCCATACTGGCCGCGTCCCCCGGTCTGGCGTACGAAACGGCCTTCGGTCTTCGGTACGGCCTTCGTAATGCCCTCGCGATAGGCCACTTGCGGCCGGCCCACATTGGCATCGACTTTGAACTCCCGAACCAGTCGGTCGACGATGATCTCCAGATGCAACTCACCCATGCCGGCGATGATGGTCTGACCGGTCTCTTCGTCGGTGCGCACCCCGAACGTCGGGTCCTCCTCAGCCAGCCTCATCAGACTCTCCGAGAGCCGGTCTTGGTCGGCCTTAGTCTTGGGCTCGATGGCCACAAAGATGACCGGAGCCGGTACCTCAATGGCTTCAAGTACGACGGCAGTACCAACGGCGCATAGGGTATCACCCGTGCCGGTGCTTTTAAGCCCTACAGCCGCCGCGATGTCGCCGGCAAACACTTCGGTGACATCGCTGCGATGATTGGCATGCATCTGCAAAATGCGACCGACGCGCTCCTTCTTGCCTTTGCTGGCGTTGTAGACGTATGACCCCGCGCTCAATACTCCGGAATACACGCGGAAATAAGTAAGCTTACCTACGTAGGGATCGCTCATGATCTTGAAGGCGATGGCCGAAAAAGGCTCGTCATCAGAAGCGTGGCGCACCAAAGGCTGTCCGTTGCGAGGGTCGACCCCCTCCACGGGCGGTATGTCAAGCGGCGATGGTAGATAGTCAACCACGGCGTCCAATAACATCTGGACGCCTTTGTTCTTGAACGACGAACCGCAGAGGACCGGGGTCACGTCGATATCGAGAGTGGCCTGCCGAATAGCGGCCTTGATGCGCTTCTCGGAGATCTTGCGACCTTCGAGATAGTCCGCCAGCAGTTGGTCATCCCGGTCGGCCAAGACCTCGAGCAGGCGGGCACGGGCCTCTTCGGCCTCCTCGCGCATCTCTTCGGGAATCGGCAACTCATCCCACTCGACTCCCATCTCATCTCGATACACGTAGGCAACCATGCGGATGAGGTCGACAACCCCACGGAAACGGTCTTCACGCCCCACCGGCAGTTGGACCACCAAGGGGCGCGCATGCAGTCTGTCGATCATAGTCTGCACGCTCCGGGTGAAGTCGGCGCCGACGCGGTCCATCTTGTTGATGAAGGCGATGCGGGGCACATGATACTTGTCGGCCTGCCTCCAAACAGTCTCCGATTGAGGCTCTACTCCGGCCACAGAGCAGAAAAGGGCGATGGCCCCGTCTAGTACCCGCAGCGAGCGCTCCACCTCCATGGTAAAGTCCACGTGCCCGGGCGTGTCTATAACATTGATTCGATGATCGTGCCATTGGCACGTTGTAGCGGCCGAAGTGATGGTGATGCCCCGCTCCTGCTCTTGGGTCATCCAATCCATCACAGCGGCGCCGTCATGCACTTCACCGATCTTGTATGTGCGGCCGGTGTAATAGAGGATCCGTTCGGTGGTGGTCGTCTTACCGGCATCGATATGGGCCATGATGCCGATGTTACGAACCATCGCCAGCGGGTGCTGCCGGGCGCCCTTCAGTTCTGACTTATGTGCGGTCGCCTGCGTCACGTCGTTTGATCCTCGAAATACGATCCTGGAACCTGACTACCAACGGTAATGCGCGAAGGCCCTGTTGGCCTCAGCCATCCGCAGGAGGTCTTCTTTCTTCTTCATAGTCACACCGGTGCGATTGAAGCCGTCTAAGAGTTCTCCGGCGAGGCGTTCGGCCATACTGTGCTCGCGCCGCGCGCGGCTGTGAGTAACGATCCAACGCACCGCCAGCGTGTACGAGCGACGGGTGGGCACTTCGACCGGCACTTGATAGTTGGCGCCACCGACCCGGCGAGAACGGACCTCAAGGGCGGGCCGTACGTTCTCGACCGCTTCTTTGAGGACGCCGGCCGGATCGGCCCCGGTCCGCTCCCTCAGGATGTTCATGGCGTCGTACATGATGCTTTCGGCCGTGGACTTCTTCCCGTCGATCATCATGCGGTTCACGATTTGCGTGACCAGACGGCTGCGGTAGATGGGATCAGGCTGGATGTCCCGCTTGGCTACTCTGACTCTTCTCGACATGACTGCGTATGCCTTCCTGTCCTACTGATCCATTTTGGCGCCGTACTTGGAGCGGCCCCGTTTACGATTAGCCACCCCGGCAGAGTCGAGAGCCGCGCGGATGATCTTATAGCGCACCCCCGGTAGATCTCTCACTCGACCACCGCGGATGAGGACGACCGAGTGCTCCTGCAGGTTATGCCCGATCCCCGGGATATATGCGGTTACTTCCATGCCGTTGACCAGCCGTACGCGGGCCACTTTGCGCAGGGCCGAGTTGGGCTTTTTAGGCGTGGTGGTGTAAACACGGGTACACACACCCCGCTTCTGAGGCGCACCCTTGAGAGCCGGCGTTTTGGTCCTTTTGGACTGGTCCTGCCGCCCCTTCCGGATCAACTGATTGATCGTCGGCACACGAACTCCTCGTCTATCTTTTGTTGATGCCTTTCAAGACTGATGCCGCGCAGGCACGGGCGAAGTCCGCATCCGGACGCGCAGCAGCCGCGTAGTATAGCAAAGCGTCTACGGGCCTGCAACAAGCCGGATATCTTACAACTGGTCTTTACCCCAAGCCAGGCTCGTCGCCCAGCAGGTCGCCGCCCAGCAACGCCGTCTCCGTCTCGCCCACCGTGGCCTCCGCACCGCCCAGCAGTTCTTCCTCCTCCTCTTGGGGCGGTTCGTCACCGCTCAGGGCCCACCCCCGCTCCCCAAGCCGGGTGCGGATCTCCTCAAGGCTCTTCTGTCCCAGTCCGGGGACCGCCAGCAACTGTTTAGCCGTATTAGCAAGTAGTTCGCCCAAGTGCTCGATGCCCGCCCGGCTCAAGACTGAGTGAACGTAAGTAGGTAGATCGAGATCGTCCACCAACATGTTGTAGTCCTCAGAGCCTGGAGACGAACCGGTCAGTTGCGCCCACTGCTCCTCGGGCGTGAGGGCGGCCGCTCCGCCATCGGACCGCTGTCCCATCACCTCAGCAAAGATATCCATCTCCGCCGGGATGCCGGCGGTGATGAGTTCGATGTTGCGATACGCCCTGAGACCGGTGGCGGCGGGGATAAGCTTACCGATGATGACGTTCTCCTTGAGACCGCGTAGCTCATCCACCTTACCTTCAAGGGCGGCGTCGGTAAGCACCTTGGTAGTCTCCTGGAAGGAGGCCGCCGAAAGGAAACTCTCCGTAGCCAACGAGGCCTTGGTGATGCCGAGGATGATCTCTTCGCAGGTGGCCGGTTCACCACCGGCCGCCACCACCCGTTCGTTCTCCTGGTCGAAGATGAGCCGGTCCACCATACGGCCGGGCAGGAAGCTGGTATCGCCCGATGTCTCGACCAAGACCTTCTTGGTCATCTGTCGGACGATCAGCTCCACGTGCTTGTCGTCGATCTGCACGCCCTGGGAATGATATACCTTCTGTACCTCGCCCACGATGTAGCGGGCGGTCTCAAGGGCGCCCCGGTACTTCAGAAGCTCGTGGGGGTTAAGAGAACCCTGGAACAATTGGTCGCCTGCCTCCACACGTCGGCCCTCTTCGACCATGAGGTCGGCCCGTGGGCTGACGGCGTAGCTGTGCAGCTCCTCACCGGCGTCGTCGAAGATCACGACCCTCTTTGCCTTGTCGGTCTCTTCGATGTGCACGGTGCCGGCGAACTGGGTGATCTTGGCCTGGCCCTTGGGCTTACGGGCCTCAAAGAGCTCCACTACCCGGGGCAATCCGTGGGTGATATCAGCGCCGGCCACGCCCCCGGTGTGGAACGTACGCATCGTAAGCTGGGTGCCCGGCTCCCCGATGGACTGGGCGGCGATGTGTCCCACCGCCTCCCCAATGGCCACCAAGTCGTTGGCCGCCAGCGAGCGACCGTAGCAGTACTGGCAGACGCCGATCTCGCTCTGGCAACCCAGCACCGAGCGCACGTTGAGTCTAAAATCTGGGTAAACAGCCGCCGGATAGAGCACAAGCAGCTTCTGGAGCATACGCTTGCTCAACATCTCGTTGCGCTCATAGACGATCTCACCGGTCTCCGGATCGGCCACATCGGTAGCGAGCACCCGGCCCAGTAGCAGTTCGTTGAGACGATCGTTCCGACGGAGCGGCATATCTATGTACTTAAGCGTGCCGCAGTCACGCTCGCGGATCACCACTTCTTGGGCCACGTCGACCAAGCGCCGGGTGAGATATCCAGAGTCGGCCGTGCGTAGGGCAGTGTCGGCTAGGCCTTTGCGGGCCCCATGGGTGGAGATGAAGTATTCGAGCACCCCCATCCCTTCCATGAAGTTGGCCTTGATGGGCCGCTCGATGATCTCACCCTTAGGGGAGACGATGGGACCGCGCATGCCGGCCAGCTGACGGATCTGTTTGAAAGAACCCCTCGCTCCGGAGTTGGCCATCATATAGACCGGGTTGAGACGCCGGAAGTTCTTCTCCATGGCCCGACCCACCTCTTCGGTGGCCGCCTGCCACAGAGTGGTCACCTTCTCTCGACGTTCAGCATCGGTGAGGCCGCCCTGCAGGTACCCTTCTTGCAGTTCCCGCACCTGGTCCTCGTAGCCCTGGAGGATCTCCTCCTTTTCAGGCGGCACCACTATGTCGTTCTTGGAGACGGTGACCCCGGCCGCACTCGCGTACTGAAAGCCCAGGTCTTTGAGCACATCTAGGAGATGAGCCACAGCGGTAGCTCCGTAATACTCCACCAAGTCGCTCACGAACCCCGACATCTCATTCTTGGTAAAAACGATGTTCTGGAACTCGTAGTCGTTCTTGCGGACGGTGCCTTCAGGCCTCTCCTTGTCCCATTCCTCTCCAAAGTACTTCTCCAGGGCCGCCACCACCGCCGAGTTGAAGAGGGCCCGGCCCACAGTGGTGAGAAGGCGCCTATCCTCCCAACGGAAGAGGATGGGGTCCTGGATGCCGATCTTCTTCTCGGCATAGGCGTGCTCCAATTCGGAAACGGTGCTGAAAGGCCGGGGTCTGGGCTCCAGGGCCTTGAGGGCCTCAGGGTCATAAGGGTCGATCTTGCGGAGCTCTACCTCCAATAAGTCCGCTAGGCGACGACGATCGCTGCACTGGTAAAAACCGTCTCCCAGGAGCACCGCTCTCAGGGTCTTACGTAGTCCCTCGACGTCATCGGCCGCGGGCACAGTCACACCCTCGACACCGTCGAAAAGTCTCAAGGCCTCAGTCAGTCTTTGGGACCCAAGCGGAGCGAGGAAGACATCTACCAATTTCTCGTTGCGAAGCAGAGGCTCGGCCAAACCCTCCTGGTCGACGTAAGTCAGGTAATAGCAGCCCAGGACCATATCCTGAGTAGGCACCGCGATGGGCCGGCCGTGGGCAGGCGAGAGGATGTTGTTGGAAGACAGCATGAGGATGCGGGCCTCCGCCTGCGCCTCTACCGACAGGGGCAGGTGTACGGCCATCTGGTCGCCGTCGAAGTCGGCGTTGAAGGCCGTGCAGACCAAGGGGTGCAGCTGGATGGCCTTGCCGTCGATGAGCACCGGCTCGAAGGCCTGGATGCCCAAACGGTGAAGCGTAGGGGCCCGGTTGAGCAACACCGGATGCTCAGCGATGACCTCATCCAAGATGTCCCACACTTCCGGGAACTCGCTCTCTACCAACTTCTTGGCCGCTTTGATGTTCTGCACCTGCTTGCGTTCAACCAGACGGCTCATGACAAAAGGCTTGAAGAGCTCAAGCGCCATGGTCTTGGGAAGCCCACACTGGTGCAGCTTGAGCTCCGGACCGGCCACGATGACCGAGCGACCGGAATAGTCCACCCGCTTGCCCAGCAGGTTCTGACGGAAACGACCCTGCTTGCCTTTGAGCATGTCTGAAAGCGATTTGAGGGGCCGATTACCCGGGCCGGTGACCGCCCGACCGCGCCGTCCGTTGTCGAAGAGCGCATCCACCGCTTCCTGCAGCATGCGTTTCTCGTTATTCACGATGATCTCGGGCGCCCCCAAATCAAGAAGCCGCTTCAGCCGGTTGTTGCGGTTGATGACCCGGCGGTAAAGATCGTTGAGATCACTGGTGGCGAAGCGGCCCCCATCCAGTTGCACCATGGGCCTGAGTTCCGGGGGGATGACCGGGATTGACTGGAGAATCATCCACTCCGGCTTGTTGTCGGAGCGTAAGAAACCCTCCACCACTTTGAGGCGTTTGACCGCCCGGGAGAGTTTCTGGCCTTTGGAAGACTTGATGGTCTCTCGCAGAGACTTGGCTTCCATCTCCAGATCGACGGCGGCCAAGAGTTCGCGTATGGCCTCCGCTCCCATTCCGCCTCGAAAGTACACTCCATAGCCGAACGGGCTGCCGAATCTCTCCTTCATCTCCCTGAAGAGCGTCTCATCCGTGAGAATATCGCCCTTCTTGATGGACTTGAATTGCGCCCACAGCTCCCGTAGGCGGGCGGCCTGTTGATCGGCGTAGCGCTCCAGATCGCGCAAACGTGTGTCGGCCTCGACCCGCAGGTCGATGGCCATCTTCTCCGTCTCCTCCGGAGTCAGCTCGCTCAAGGGAGTCTTATCAAAGCCCAGAGCGATCTCGTCATCCTCGTCAGGGGTGGAGTTGCCCAAAAGCACGGCCACCCGCTTATCACGCTCGGCCATGATCTTGACCTTCTGTTCATCTCGGGCGGCAAAGGCGTTCTCGATGTCGGCCTGCACCAGGTCTTCGAGCTTGCCCGCATCGCGCTGGCGCTTCTCGTCATCGACGAAGGTGACGATGGACGCAGAGAAATAAAGGACGCGCTCCAGTTGCTTGGGCGAGATGTCGAGCAGGTAGCCCATGCGGCTGGGGACGCCTTTGAAGTACCAAATGTGGCTGACCGGAGCCGCCAGATCGATGTGGCCCATGCGCTCCCGACGCACTTTGGCCCGCGTCACTTCTACCCCGCAGCGCTCGCAGATGATGCCCTTATACCGGACCCGCTTGTATTTTCCGCAGTAGCATTCCCAGTCCTTGGTGGGACCAAAGATGCGTTCGCAGAAGAGACCATCTTTCTCCGGTTTCAGGGTGCGGTAGTTGATGGTCTCAGGTTTGGTCACCTCGCCAGCCGACCAGGCCCGGATCTGTTCCGGTGAAGCCAGGCCGATCCTGATGGCGTCGAATTCGTTTATGTCTATCATGAGAGCTCCTCTGTGACCTTAAGCGCAGCCCCGCACTCCGGACAGTAGCCGTCGTCCTCCGAGGTCTCTGGGATGGACTCCCCACACTCAGAGCACCTGATCCGGGGGCCAAACTCATCTCCGTCACGCTCATCTTCACCAAGACCGAGGCCCAGTTCGGGCGCGCCCTCGAATTCATCCGCCTCTTCTTCGTCGTCCAACTCACCGTCGAGACTGAGATCGATATGGGTCGGGGTAAGTGCAGCGGCGGCTGCTTCTTCCGCTCGTTCCTCCGCCCGGTAACGTGCGCTGAGATCGATGCCCAGTTCTTCGGCGGCCCGCAATAGGTCGTCCTCTTCCTCGGACACCTCCAGCGAGCCCCCTTCCTCGCTCATGACCTGGATATCGAGGGCCAAGGACTGCATCTCCTTGAGGAGGACTTTGAATGATTCGGGCACTCCGGGCCGGGCGATGTTCTCCCCCTTGACGATGGCCTCGTAGGCCTTGACTCGGCCTTGAGTGTCGTCGGACTTAATGGTAAGCATCTCCTGGAGGGTATAGGCGGCCCCGTATGCTTCGAGCGCCCAAACCTCCATCTCTCCGAATCGCTGCCCTCCGAATTGTGCCTTGCCGCCCAACGGCTGCTGGGTCACCAGGGAGTACGGGCCTGTTGAGCGGGCGTGGATCTTGTCATCCACCAGATGGTGCAGTTTCAACATATACATGTAGCCGACTGTGATGTTCTGATCGTAGGGCTCACCGGTGCGGCCATTGAAGAGCTTGACCTTGCCGGCTACCCGGGTCCCCGGGCTGTTCTCCAAGTCGACGTGCATCTTCACTTTTAGGGGGTCGGAGGCATCGTCCGCGTGGGCCAAGAACCAACCCATCAGAGCCTCGTCGACCTCTTGGGGAGAAGCTCCGTCGAAAACCGGAGTGGAGATGGGCACTGGGCCTTCAGCGGTGGACTCGTCGACGATATCGTAGTACTTCCTGACCAGTTTCAACTGTTCTTCGAGCGAGAGACTGCGTCCGTCTGCGAGTAGGGGCTCGGCTTCGAGGTTCTTTTTGTTTCGCCTCAGCTCGTAGAAACCATGGTGGGCCGCCCAGCCCAGGTGGGTCTCCATTACCTGGCCGATATTCATGCGCGAAGGCACGCCCAAAGGATTGAGGATAATGTCGACCGGAGTGCCGTCTTCGAGGAAAGGCATATCCTCTTCGGGCACTATTTTTGAGATGACGCCCTTGTTGCCGTGGCGGCCTGCCAGTTTGTCACCTTCGGCGATCTTGCGCTTCTTTGCCACATACACCCGCACCAGGCGATTGACACCCGGCGAAAGATCGTCCCCCGCCTCCCGAGAGAACTCTTTGACGTCGATGACCACGCCCTTCTCACCGTGTGGGACTTTCAACGAGGTATCGCGCACCTCCCGGGCCTTTTCTTTGAAGATAGCCCTGATGAGCTTCTCCTCTGCGGTCAGCTCAGTCTCGCCCTTGGGAGTGATCTTGCCGACCAGCAGGTCTCCTGAGGTCACCTCTGCCCCGATCCGCACGATGCCGTACTCGTCGAGGTCGGCCAGCGATTCCTCGGAGCGGTTGGGGATATCGCGGGTGATTTCTTCGTCGCCCAGTTTGGTGGAACGAGCTTCGACCTCGTACTCTTCGATGTGCACCGAAGTGAGCACGTCATCCTTGACGAGGCGCTCGCTGATGATGATGGAGTCCTCGAAGTTGTAGCCTTCCCAGCTCATGAAGGCCACAAGTAGATTGCGGCCCAAAGCCAGCTCCCCGTATTTGGTTGAGGCGCCGTCGGCAAGGACCGTCCCCGGCAGGACCGTATCGCCCACCCCGACCACCGGCTTCTGGTGGATGAAAGTACCCTGGTTCGAACGCTCGAACTTGAGTAGCTCACGCGACTCGATCTCGCCGTCTTCAGTCTCTATGAGGATCCGGTTGGCAGAGACGCCACGCACCTTACCCCCACTTTCTGACAGGAGTACGTCACCCGTATCCACCGCAGAGCGGAACTCCATTCCCGTACCAATGAGCGGAGCCTCTGACTGCAGAAGGGGCACGGCCTGGCGCTGCATGTTGGAGCCCATGAGGGCCCGGTTGGCATCGTTGTGCTCCAAGAAGGGCACTAGAGCCGTGGCTACTGACACGATCTGTTGCGGAGAGACATCCATGAAGTCGACGTCAGCGCGTTGTGCGCTCACGTATTCGCCGCCCGGAGCCCGAGCCATGACCGACTCCTCCGAGAGTATCCCCGTCTTAGGATCGAAGGGCGCATTGGCCTGAGCGATGGTGTACTTCTCTTCTTCGTAGGCGGTCAGCCACACGATCTCATCAGTGACCTTGCCCTCGCCTCTTATTACCCTCCGATATGGAGTCTGGATGAACCCGAATTCGTTGACCATCGCATAACTCGAGAGCGAGCCGATAAGGCCGATATTCGGGCCTTCAGGAGTCTCGATGGGACACATGCGCCCGTAGTGCGTGGGATGCACGTCGCGCACTTCGATAGGCGCCCGTTCCCGAGTCAGACCTCCGGCCCCCAAGGCCGAAAGCCGGCGGCGGTGAGTAAGACCGGCCAGTGAGTTGGTCTGGTCCATGAACTGCGAGAGCTGCGAGCTCCCGAAGAACTCTTTGAGGGCGGCCACCACCGGCCGTATGTTGATGATGGACTGCGGAGTGATCGTATCGACGTCCTCGGTGGTCATGCGCTCGCGCACCACCCGCTCCATGCGGTACAACCCCACTCGGAACGCCTCTTGGACCAGCTCTCCCACCATACGCAGGCGGCGATTGCCAAAATGCTCGTACTCGTCGAGGCGATTGGACACCTCGTCCCAGGGAAGGCTGGGGGCCACCTCGGCCAGATCGCGGGCGTCTTCCAGCAGATGCTCATGGTCGATATCCAACGGCACCTGCACCAACTCCTTGATCAGGGCGATGATGTCGGCTTTGGTGAGGGTGCGGATGTCGAGGTCGGTCTCCAAGCCCAGGCGGGTGTTCAGCTTGTGCCGCCCCACCCTTGTAAGATCGTAACGCTTAGGGTCGAAACAGATGTTCCACAGCAGGTTACGACTCGCCTCGAGCGTAGGAGGCTCCCCCGGACGCTGCTTTTTAAAAAGCTCCACCAGAGCTTCGTCTACCGAACGAACCGAATCCTTCTCCAAGGTGGCTTTGATGAAGGGGTTGTTATCGAAGAGGGCTAAGATCTCCTCGTCTGTCCCCTGTGACAGAAGACCCGGCTCGTCCTTGGTCTTCTCTGAGTCGATGCCGGCCAGAGCCCGCAGCAAAACCGTGGCGGGAAGCTTGCGCTTGCGGTCGATGCGCACCGATACCGTTGCCCGCTTGTCTATCTCGAACTCCAGCCACGAACCGCGGGCCGGCATCAGATTGGCCACGAGAACCTGCTTGGTCGGATCCTTGGCGGCCATCACATAGGCACCCGGGGAGCGAACCAACTGGGTGACGATCACACGCTCGGTGCCGTTAATGATGAAAGTCCCCTGGTCGGTCATCATGGGGAAATCACCCATGAAAACGTTGTTCTCGATGATGACGCCGGTCTCTCGATTGACGAAACTGACTTTCACAAACAGAGGGGCGACGTAAGTCTGATCTTTGTCGCGGCACTCTTTCAGCGTGAGGGTGGGCTCGCGGAACTCGTATTCCCCGAACTCAACGGCATAGTTCCCCGTATAGTCCTCGATGGGGCTTATGTCTTGGATGGTTTCTTTCAGACCTTCGTTCTTGAACCATTCGAACGATTTGGTCTGGACTTCGATGAGGTTGGGAACTTCAAGGATTTGCGGTAGATTAGAAAAAGACTTTCGCGGTCTGGGAGTCTTCCTTTCGCCCAAAGGGGATCACTCCTCGTATGCCAGGGTTTTGCACAGGGATTTCACGCGCAACCCTGTATACTACCATGGAGAAGTATGTGCGACAAGCCCAGCCACCGGTCGATCCCGTACAGGCATCCCCGGGTCAGGGATGTCGCTTTGTCAGGGGGGCGAGGCGGACCGCCTCGCCCCCCTGCGCCTCTTAGACCTTACTTGACTTCGACCTCGGCGCCGGCTTCTTCCAGCTGCTTCTTGATGTCATCGGCCTCGGCCTTCGGGATGGCCTGTTTCACCGGATTAGGAGCCCCATCAACCAGGTCCTTAGCCTCCTTCAGGCCCAGCCCGGTGAGGGCCCGGACGACCTTGATCACGTTGATCTTCTTCTCACCGGCGGCCTTGAGGATCACATCGAACTCAGTCTGTTCTTCCTCTTCCGCCGCAGGGCCCGCGGCCGCACCCGCCGGAGCGGCAACCGCAGCAACCGGCATCGCAGCGCTGACACCGAATTCTTCTTCTAGGGCCTTGACGAGCTGAGAAAGCTCCAGCACCGACAGTTGCTTGATTTCTTCAATGAGCTGTTCAGGGGTCACCTTCGCTCAACTCCTTCCTGCTGATCAATATCTATCTACACTGCTTCCACGGTTTTCGCGGCACGCGGGGTAGCCCGT
>JAXGNF010000041.1:17003-20368 GCA_040768135.1 Thermoleophilia bacterium
ATCAATATCTATCTACACTGCTTCCACGGTTTTCGCGGCACGCGGGGTAGCCCGTCGACCACCCTCGCTACCGCTTCAAGCCGCGTTTGCCTTCTGCTCCTGGATCTGAGACAGGGCAACCACCAGTCCTCGGATGGAGCCACTTAGGACATTCACGAGGCCGCTGAGCGGCGACGCGATGGCACCCACCACCTGCGCGACGAGCTGATCCCGACCAGGCATCGTCGACAACGTCTCGACCTCCGCAGCAGTGAGGAGAGAACGCTCCAATCTACCGCCGCGGATGGACGTCTTCTTCTTTTCTCGGATGAAGTCCTGAAGGACCTTCGCCGCCGGTACGGGGTCACCATGGCAATACGCTATGGCAGTGGGACCCTGCAGGAGTTCGGTGAGCCCTTCTATTCCTGCATCAGCAGCGGCGATCCTCGCCAGCGTGTTCTTCACTACCTTCAGGGTGGCGTCAGCATTCGCAAGGCGTTTGCGGAGTTCCATCGACTCAGCAAAGGTCAGGCCACGGTAGTCCAAGAAATAGTAGACGCTATTACTCTTGAGATCCTCGGCGATCTCGTTGACCGCTGCGATCTTGTCCGGTCTCGGCATACTATGTCACCTCCTTTGCAAAACAAAATCGTCCACCTCCAACAGCAGAGGTGGACGATGAATCTTCATGGGCTCTAAAAAGCCACCGTTTCGTCTCGCTCTGCCTCGGCTGGCGGGCCGGCCCCCAGGCCTTCACCACTTCTGCCGCACACGCGGCACCAGCTGTCTCCGGCGGATCGACGGGATTATAGCACCATGGAGATGAGTGCCGGTCCCGCCTGATACTCGTCCTTAGGCTTTTCCTTCAACCAAGTCGCGGGTCTTCGACGTATCCAGGGGGATGCCCGGTCCCATGGTGGAGGTCATCGTGATGTTCTGCAGGTATTTGCCCTTCGCAGCCGCCGGCTTGGCCCGAATAATCTCGCCCAGAGCTTCGCCATAGTTGGCCACCAGCTGTTCAGCCGCGAAGGACTTCTTACCCACGATCAAATGAACGACCCCGAACTTGTCGGTACGGTATTCGACCTTGCCCGCCTTCATGTCGGTGACAGCCTTGCCCACATCGAAGGTGACAGTACCGGCCTTGGGGTTGGGCATGAGCCCCCGGGGGCCTAGGACCCGACCAAGCTTGCCCACGACTCCCATCATGTCAGGAGTGGCGACAGCCGCGTCGAAGTCGAGCATACCGCCTTCGATCTGGGCCGCCAGGTCTTCGGCGCCTACGAGATCGGCGCCGGCCGCCTCAGCCTCCGTAGCCTTCTCACCTTTGGCAAAGACAGCCACCCGCACAGTCTTGCCGGTGCCGTGCGGAAGCATGACGGTTCCCCGCACCTGCTGATCGGCGTGTCGCGGATTGATGCCCAGCTTGATGTGCACCTCAACCGTCTCGTCAAAGTTAGCGGTGGAAAGGCTCTTAAGAAGATTGGCGGCTTCCATCGGGGTATATAAACGGCCATGCTCGATGGCCTTCTTGGCCTCCTTGAAGCGCTTGGAATCCTTGCTCATCGTACTTCCTCCTGGTGGTCAGACGGACCTCTCAGCCCTCCCACCTTCCGACCCGCGGATGCGGGTTCATTCCTCTACAGTGACTCCCATGCTACGCGCTGTACCGGCCAGGATGTTCATGGCCGCATCAACGGTGTGGGCATTGAGATCGGGCATCTTGACCTCGGCGATCTGGCGAAGCTGATCCTTACTGATCTTGCCCACCTTCTCCTTGCGGGGATTACCGCTCCCTTTGGCGATACCCGCCGCTTGGCGAATAAGCACTGCGGCAGGGGCAGTCTTTAGGATGAAAGCGAACGAACGGTCTTCAAAAACCGTGAGTTCCACTGGCACGACCTGATCGATACGGTCCTGGGTGGCCGCGTTATAGGCCTTGCAGAACTCCATGATGTTGACGCCGTGTTGGCCCAACGCGGGGCCTACCGGAGGGGCCGGGGTCGCCTTGCCCCCGACGATCTGCAGTTTGACTATAGCCCGTACCTTCTTCGCCACCTTGTATCTCCGTCTCTCGCTGGAGGGTCTACCATGCGACCCTTCAGATCTTCTTGACCTGTTCGAAGCCGAGTTCGGTAGGCGTATCCCTGCCGAATATCGACACCATGACCTTCAGTTTGCTTTGCTCGACATTCACTTCGGCCACCTCGCCGGTGAAGTCAGAGAGTGGCCCGCTGACCACCCGCACTTGGTCGCCTACCACAAATTCAGCCTTGGCCTTCGGCTTCTCCACCGTGGTGGTGTGCATGATACGGTCGACCTCCGAAGGCATGAGCGGGGTGGGCTTGTTCTCAGACCCCACGAATCCTGTTACCCCAGGTGTGTTCTTCACCAGCGACCAGGAATCATCGGTAAGGATCATCTTCACCAGCAAATACCCAGGAAAGATCCGTCTCTCCACCTGGATCTTCTCGCCCCCCTTGGTCTCTACCACTTGTTCAGTCGGGACGACGATCTCCTCGAAATACTGAGCCTGGTTCATCGATTGGATGCGGTGCTCGAGGTTGGTGCGGGCCTTGTTCTCGTGACCCGAGTACGTATTGATGACGTACCACTTGGCATCCATGGCAATTACGGCTCCTGGAGGTGTGCTGCTGGGATCCGTAGATCAGCCCAGCTTGACGGCCTTGACGATGGTGTTCCAGATGAAATCGAACACCCCGATGTAAACGGCGGCGACAACCACAGCGATGATGACTACGGCAGTGGCCTGGAGCACCTCCTTGCGCGAGAGCCAAGTGACCTTGGTCATCTCGATGCGGACCTCGCGTAGGAAATTGCGGACGCGGCCGTGGGGTTTGGTGCTGACCGCTCCACGCGGAGCGGAGGTGGGGCGTGCAGCCGCCACCTTGGAGGTAGAGCGGGAGAACACGCCCTTCAGGCCCCCGACCTCTTTGGTCTGGACCTTGTCTGCCGTCTTGTCAGTTACCGTTTTTGCCATGGCCTCTATTTGGTCCTTAAGAGAGAAGTGGCAGGGCAGGAGGGATTCGAACCCCCAACATCCGGTTTTGGAGACCGGCGCTCTACCATTGGAGCTACTGCCCTGCGCCTACCCGCACCCCGATACTGGGCTACTTGGTCTCTTTGTGGACCGTAACCGTGTCGCACCACTTACAATACTTGCGCAACTCGATCCGTTCAGGATCGTTCTGCTTGTTCTTCATGGTGTTGTAGTTACGGCGCTTGCACTCTTGGCAAGCCATCGTGACCCGTACCCGCATTACTTCACCGCTTCCTAGTCCTTAACAGCCCGTGAATGCTACCACAAACCGAGGTAGCGGCGAGAGGACTCGAACCTCTGACACGCGGATTATGATTCCGCTGCT
>JAXGNF010000042.1:0-20136 GCA_040768135.1 Thermoleophilia bacterium
CGAGCCACACTGCGTCTCGACCGCAGTGACCGAGCCACAATGCCCCTTCACTGCATGGTTTGAGCGACGCGAGTCAGCACCACCCCAACTAGGCAGCTCAGCAGGAAGTCCGAGGCCCACGCACGAGGATGGCCCGAAAGTCATTAACGTTGGTCAGGGTGGGCCCGGTGGACACAGCGTCTCCCAGGGCCGCGAAGAAAGAGTGGGAGTCGTTGTCCCGCAGCATGCCGGCGACGTCCAGCCCGGTGGCCGCCGCCCGACGCAAAGTGGTGTAGTCGGCCACAGCGCCTGCGAATTCCCCTCCGCCGTCAATGCCGTCGCTGTCACAAGCAAGTGCCGTATAGTCGATATCTTCGCCCAGAGCGATGACTAACGCCAAGAGGAACTCACTGTTAGGGCCACCTCGGCCACCGCCCCGGATGGTGACCGTCGTCTCCCCTCCGCTCAGAAGCACGCAGGGGACAGAGTAGGGCCTGCCGCGACGGATCACCTCCCCGACCGCAGCCGCATGAACCGTAGCCGCGTCCACGGATTCGCCTTGGACGGAATCACTCAGTATGACCGTCCGGAGACCTCGCTTTTCGAAGAAACGAGCAGCCGACTCGAGCATCATCCGGGCGGAAGCGACAATATGAACCGATACCCGATTGAAGCAAGGATCACCGAGCTTAGGAGTCTCGTTGTTCGGAGACAAAAGGTGCCGCAACACGGCGGGGGAAGCAACCAAACGGTACTTCTCGATCACTTGAAGAGCGTCGACCAGCGTCGAAGGATCTGGGACCAGCGGCCCTGAGGCTATGACGGAGGGATCGTCGCCCACTACATCGGAGAGAAGAAGCCCGACCACTTGGGCCGGAGCGCAGGCGCAGGCCAACCTCCCTCCTTTGATAGCCGAGAGATGCTTGCGCACCGCGTTGATCTCGTCGATGGAGGCGCCGGCTCTAAGAAGCTGGGTAGTGAGCGACCGTTTGTCTTCGAGAGTGACCGCTTCCGCAGGCAAGGGAAGCAGCGCCGAACCGCCCCCCGAGAACAGTCCGATCACCAGGTCATCCATAGTCAGACCGTCTACCAGAGACAGCATATCGCCTGCGGCCGCTGCGCCGACCGTGTCGGGTACGGGATGACCGGCCTCCCGCACCTCGATCCGCCGACACGCCACGGCATGGCCATAACGAGTCACCACAAGCCCACTGAGATCGCCGGACCGGTGAGTCTCTACCGCCCGCGCCATGGCAGCGGACGCTTTGCCGGCACCGATGACTACGGTCCTGCCCTTGGGCGGATCGGGGAGATAGTGAGGTACCACTTCAGCCGGATCGACCGTCTCGAGGGCATGACGAAACGCGTCCAGCAGAAGGGTCGCATCCGCGCTGACCGTCGCTCTCTTCATCAAGAAGTACCCCACCACATGTGACGATCCCAGCATATTCCGCTGATTAGACGCAGATGTTGCCTTTTCTCCGCCGCCTTGACGGCAAAGACGGCCATACGCCACACAGCCGCAACTCCCATGCCCCTCCCCACCTCCAAGACGCAGACGATCTTAAGTATATGGGCAACAAAGAGCACCGAATGCAAACTATCAAGTTGCTCCCAGCGTTTTTCTCTCAGCGCGACACGCGCCGAGCGCAGTATCATGACCTCTTAGAGCAAAGGCCGACACCACATCGTCAGGCCCCCGGGCAGATCCGGCGGATTCCCGGTCGTCGGCGCCAGGGAGGCGGACATACGTGGCAGATGTTATCGACTTTCAGGAGGACGACAGTGATCCCTCCATCCGATCTCGAGTTGACCCAACAAGTACGAGATCTTGCCTTGGGCCAACTGGACGTGGACCTATTGGGTGTGGCACCCGTCGACCGCCTCGACGGCGCGCCGGAAGGGAGCCGGCCAACCGATTACCTTCCCACCGCTAGGGCCGTGATTGTGCTTGCCCTCAAGATCCCTGACGGTGCGATCAAGGTGGCTGGACGCTACGATGAAGAGGGGAAGACCCTGAGCCCGTACATGTGGTACGGCTACATCGTTCCCAACTGGGACCTTTCTGAGGCAGCCGCCAGGCTGACCAAATACCTCGATAAGAAGGGCTACGCGGCGATACCGTTCCCTCCAACCGGACTGCTATACAAGTTCGGCGATAGGGCAGACCTCTCACACCGTCACGCGGCGGTTGCCGCGGGTTTGGGGGAGTTCGGGTTGAATGGACTGTTGTTGACGCCTGACTTCGGACCCCGCCAACGGGTGGTCTCGATCGTCACCGACGCGCCTCTCGTACCCTCGCCTATGTACAACGGACCCGCACTATGCCGCCCGGACGTCTGCGGCAGAGCCTGCATCCGAGCCTGCCCCACCCGAGCTTTCAAGGGGAGGGTGTCGGTGGATATAGGAGAGAAGACCTTCGAGTACGCGTCGGTGGACCACGTAAGATGCAAGTGGCAGTACCCGGAGAAGGGTTTTCGACGGACCAAAGTCCCTATCCCGCCGAACGCCACCGAAGAGGACTTTCGGGCAGTCATGCGCCTCACAGAGCCACACCCGTTCGACGCAGCCTTGAACCAACACGGGTTCGTCCCCCACTGCGGCGTCTGCATCTTCCGCTGTCCCTCGCCCCGGTTCGTGGAGGGCAGTGGCCGACGTAGTTCTCACGGTTAAGAAGCCCACCCGAAGGGGCCGGATTCCGTGCCGGCTGCGCGCCGCTGTACGCGGCGCGCAGCCGATCCCATCTAGTACACGCCATACTCCATTACCGTATCGATGAGCGCCCGAAGGTTCTCCACCTTGCCGTCGTCGCCACCGGCGCCCATATTGAGCACGTACCCACCACCTTCGCCGGCCGTGTCGATGAGATTCCGAGCGTAAGCGGCCATCTCCTCAGGGGTTCCCGCGTGCAGGAGCGAGAGTGGGACGTTCCCTTCCAGACAGGCCACGGTCCCGATCGTCTCCTTGGCGCGGGCCATGTCGGTCTGATCGAAATGCCAGACAGTCGCCCCCTTCGGCAGGTCCATGATCAACTCGAGGCGCGAGTTATAGCGGCCCTCAGCGAACAGATGCGCGATGATGCCTTCGTCGGCCAAGCGCAGGAGCACCTGCCGTAGGGTGGGCCAATAGAAGGTCTTGAACTGCTCTTCGCTCATGAACCCGTCGGCCCCCTTGTGCAGCGGTAATACCACGATAGGCACCGGCATGTCGCCTGAACGACCCATGGCCATATCGACGGCGGCCGGGACGAGCCGCTCACAGGCCGCCAGCACCTTCTCCGGGCAACGGTACATGTCGAGCATGATCCCTCTAGTGCCCCGTAACGTGTCGGAGAGGATGTCAAATGGGGCTTTGCTCATCCGGCCCGCGCCGCCGGGGAGCCCCATCGCCATGAGTCTCATGATGGTCGGCATCATGGCCTGGTTCCACTCCACCGTATGACGGGCGGCGGCCGTAATCCTCTCCAGTCCCGCCAGAAACTCCGGGGTACCCCAATCCCCCATATACATGGAGAGAAACGGCAGTTCGACGAAACTGAAGAGCGACTTGAGATCAGAAAAGCCGGCGAAGGCCCCTGTTGTCCTGGGGACGTAGACCCGGAGCATGTAATCGGTGGGATCTTCGATCAAATGATCGTACTCCTCGGGGAACATCCATTCCTTTTCGACGTACTGATAGCTCACGTCAGGCGCCAACCCATGCCCAGCCCAGGAATAGGTCCTGTAGTCGAGCGCCTCCAGCATAGCGGCAGACGTCATGGGCGGGGCAGTCATGCTGTCGAGGGGAAACTCCTGGTTGAACGCAAACCACACCTCACCCGCCCGCGCTGGGTCGGTCATCGTGTCGAGAGCGGTCATCCCCGCAAGAACACCGGGCCAGACCCCGAGCATCAGCCTGATGGGCACCCGATCGGGCTTGTTGAGCGAAAACGCAGCCGCCAACCGGTCGACCCGCGCTTGATAGTCTGCTTCTGCTTCGGGACTGTCGAAGGGGATGCCGGGATCGCGCCACTTAGCGATGCGCCGGGCCCGCCTCTCCTCGGGGGTCAGTTCGGCCCAGGGCTTGTCGGTCATGTCTGCCTCACTCCTTTCATTCCGTTACTCGCTCCGCGCGTGCTTTTTGCGCAGCTTCGGCCCGCTCCAGCGAGGGGTATCCGTATTGCGCCACGGTATGCCTCAATATCACTTCGGCCGGATTCTTACCCACATCGGCCATATGTACGTAGTGCCTCTCAAGCAATCGTAGGGTCCTGACACTGTAGGTAGCCAGTTCTCCCCGAGTGTAGGTCTCGAACGACGGCGAGTGCACGGTGTCGCCGGAGCTGCGGATCGAGCGGCCTCGGGCACCCACGTATGGGAATTTAGCCGCCACCTCCTCCATCCAGCGCACCGACATCTGCAGGATCCGCTCGACTAGAGACTCCGCTTCCGGCTCCAACATGGACAGGTTCGGCGCGATCCGCCGATACTCGCACGGAGAGGTGTATTCCATCATCCGCGCATATTTCTCGGTCATCAGGTTGCGACCCTGAGCTTTCGCCTGCCTCAAGTCATCAAGGTAACTCTCGGCCACCTCGTTGCTCCAACCTCGTAGCTGGCTCGATCGCATGATCTCGAAAGTCTTGCGATCCTGTTGGCACGCACTGGGGCCATCGATGCCCTGTACGCTGTGGAACATCTCCCACTCGAGATCGAGTAAGTCGCTCATCACCTGTTCATCAATATTCATGTTTCGGTCTCATTTCATCGCGCATGGTCGTTCGGCCCTATCCCTGGATAGTCATCATTCCATACTTACTCCACCATGACATGCATGCTCCTAAGAGCTTGGTCTTGTATCCGCGTCTGGATTTCGTGAGCATGGTCGAGCAAGAAGTCGCTCTTTGAATCACTGAGCCCTTCCTTGGTCAAACAGGCGACGATGAGCGCACTGATCTCTTCGACAATACGCTCTCGTTCTGTTGGGACCCTAGTGGCGGCGGGCGATAGTTCGACCGGCGACCCGCCCCCTGCGGTGCTCTCGGCACACAAAACAGCCAAAAGATGGTGGCAAGACGCGCCAAGGAGGGGGAGTTCTTTCATCCCTCTGTGCATCCATTTGTAGAAGGGTCTATAGCGCTTGTTCAGGAGATAAACGATAGAGGCCACCGCCTCCATGAAGGCGCTCAGGGCACAGTGAGCGGCCACCAACTCCCCCCGAGCCACACACCTTGCGTAGTTATACTGTCCGGCCTGCCCGGCGACGGCACAGCGGGCCGCGAGTTTCTTCAGTCTCACGTCTTCGGGATAGAAGGCCAGAAGCCCTCGGCGGAAGGCAGTGAACTCGCCCAGAGGATCGGTGAACACCCGGCCATTGGTGGCAGTCGCCAGATACGTCTCGGGTAGCGATCTCCACTCGGCCAGTGTAGCAGGGACGTGATTATAGCGGATGAATCTTCGGTAGAAGTCGATGATCTCAAAAACCCCCGTACGCCTGCCCGCGTGGGGCCCGTCAACGCTCCTCTCGAACCCGGCGTAGCGGGCGGGCAGGGCGTCGTATGCCCGCTGGAGGTCGGCGCCGAACTCCTGGTAGTCGCCCGCTGTGAGCCACAAGCAGAAGCCGGGCCCCCAATCGTGGTCGCGCGAGAGGTCGTCGTCGAAGCCGTAGCATTCGGAACCCTCGCCCACCAGCCCGGCGGCAATCCGCCCTCGGCAGGCGGCGAACCGTTGTTCAGCAAGCAAGGGGCGCCCGTATTCGTCAAAATACCTTTCGGCAAGCTCTAGACCCTGCATGTCAGCGCGGCAAGGACCGCTCCTCCCCCTCGTTCTGATGCATCTTCTCGCGCGTCCGGGCCAGGTTCCTCTTTGTCTTTACCCAGTCTGGGTGCTCCGTTCCCAACACCTGCTCGATGATGCCCAAGGCATCGGAGAAGCGCCGTTCGGCCTCGGCGTACTCTCCGGCCATATAACTTGCGGCGGCCAGATTGTTGAGCCCAGTAAGATAGAGCACCGACTGCCTGCCCTGAGCCGCTTCGTACAGCGCGAGCGCTTCTTCGAGGAATCGCTCGGCCTCCTCGAACCTCTCGGTGGCCATTGTGACCGCTGCCAGGTTGTTGAGCGTAGTCGCGTAGACGGCATTCTTTTTGCCGCCCTTCTGGAGCGTGGTCAGCGCTTGCCTGAGGAGGCTCTCGGCTTCCTCGTACCTTTTCAGGTCCTGGTAAACGAGACCCAGGTTGTTAAGAGCGCTAAGGTAGACGAAGTGTTCCGCCCCCACGTGCCTCTCGTAGATATCCAGAGCCTCTCGGAATAAGGCTTCGGCCTTGGCGTGTTCGCGTTTGAGCCGGTAGGTGCCTGCCAGGTTGTTGAGGCAGGTGGCGTAGTCGGCGTTGTCGTCACCTCTGGCCGCGGACTCGATACGCGCCGCTTGGAGAAACTGGGCTGCGGATTCGTCGAGGTCATTGAGGGTCCGCAGGAGAGATCCCAGCTCGTTGAGGGCGGCTACGTACGAGGAGGAATCATCACCCGCCTCGACACGGGTGAGTTCAACGCTCTCGCGTAGGAGTGGGAGAACCTCTTTGAACCGTTGCTCCGCCTGCAATCGAGCGATCGTTGCTCTCAGTCCGTCAAGCCGTTCACTCACACCCATCCTCCTCTCACCTTCCAACGTCGTCTCAGGTCAGAGATGTCGCCTCTTGGTCTCCGGCGCCAAGCGGCACGCTACCACCTGTTGAAGCGGGCGGCAAATCCGTCGCAGCCCGTCGCAGCCCGTCGGTACCACCACCGACCTGGTCAGAGTCTACCGGTCCGCCTGACGGGAGAGACACTGCTCTGGGGATGGATCCCGCTGGTGTGGTAGTCTGCTCGCTCGGCCGCAGGCCAAGGCGATAGCAGCCATCATCCACGAAGACAAGGCGCGAACACGACGAATACGCCCTGCACACACCATGACAGCCTGGGCCGGGAAGCCGGGGCAGTGACCGGACGGAGACTGGCCTTCGTCGTGGTCGCCCTATTCGTCACTCTGCTCCTGGCGGCGCTTAACCAGACCGTCTTCGCCACAGCGCTCCCCACCATCGTGGGTGACCTCTCCGGGGTCGATCAGATGCTCTGGGTGACCACCGCCTACATACTTGCCGCCACCATATTGATGCCCGTATACGGCAAGTTGGGTGACTTGGTCGGCCACAAGCGGGTCCTGTACGTGGCTTTGGGGCTCTTCCTGGCAGGTTCCGTCTTGGGCGGGCTCGCCCGCAACATGCCGGTTCTCATTGGTGCCCGCGCTCTTCAGGGTCTTGGAGGCGGCGGCCTGATGATCCTCCCACAGGCCATCATCGCCGACGTAGTCCCTCCACGTCGACGGGGGGCCTACATGGGTGTCATTGCGGGAGCATGGGCCTTCTCCTCCGTCCTTGGCCCGATTCTCGGGGGCTGGTTCTCCGACACGATAGGCTGGCGGTGGGCCTTCTGGTTCAACCTCCCTTTAGGATTGGTGGCCATCGGGGCAACAGTCTTCTTCCTGCGAGCTCCTTTGCAAAACGGAGGCCGCCCCGTCCTCGATGTCCGCGGAATGATGGCTCTGGCGGTCGCCACCACGGCAGTCGTCTTCGTCACATCGTGGGGTGGACACGAGTACGCCTGGGGATCACCGATCATCTTGGGTCTCATCGCCATCGCCGTAGTGGCAGGGACCGTGATGGTCGTGCTGGAGCGCAGGGCGACCGAACCGGTGGTGCCGCTGCATCTCTTCCGCGACCGCAACTTCAACTTAGCGACCGTGGGAGGCCTGCTGAGTTCGTTGGCGTTCTTGGGGGTCATCACCTACATGCCCAGCTATCTTCAGATGGTGACCGGCATGAGTGCCACCGCCTCGGGACTGTTGCTCGTACCCATGTCCCTTGGGGTGGAGGGTGCCGCGATCGGTTCAGGCATCGCCGTGAGTGTGACGGGCAGGTACCGTTGGATGCCGGCGTCCAGTGCCTTCCTCATGGCCGTCGGGCTCTATCTCCTCTCCACCCTGCACCCTTCAACATCCCTCTGGACGACTTCTTTCTATCTCATCATCTTTGGGGCCGGCGCTGGGATCGGTTTTCAAATACTCGTCATCATCGTACAGAGTTCTTTCCCCGTAACCGAGGTCGGCACCGCCACCGGAGCGCATCAGTTCTTCCGTCAGATAGGAGCGTCGCTCGGCTCCGCTATTGTCGGCACGCTGTTCACGAGCCGACTGATGGCGTTTCTCGCCGAACGATTACCGCCGTCTGGGGCCGGCCTCCCTGAGGGACTCGATGCAAAATCACTGACCCCGACCCTGGTCGCACAGCTACCCGATGAAGTGCGGGCCGTCGTCGTCTCCTCTTACAACGACGCGCTCGCTCCCGTCTATCTCTACGTTCTCCCGGTGATAATCGTGGCCTTCATAATCCTCCTGTTCATCAAGGAGAGGCCGCTCGCGACAACGAACATACCGCCGGCGATGGAACCGGTCCCCAGTGGAGGTCCTGGCGCCGCCACTCTGCCGGCAGCTGGCGGGGCCTCCCACGGGATTGCGCCGTCCACCAGCGACGAGGCTGCTCGCGACGTTGTGCCACCCTCGACTGACGAAACGTACGACGGCAAGACGCCGCCGACGACTCCAAGAGGCTCATAAGTGACTGGACATACGTCGACGCCTGGGCAACAACGGGGCCGTTCTGGGCGGACACCATACGTAGAGGCCGCGGCCGAGCGAGACCCGGGGAGACGAACACGGGTCTGCCGGTCGATTCATCCTCATGCTTGCGGAGCAGGCAGCTTCATCGCTATCCTGTCAAGGGCCGCTCGATGTCGGAAAGGCCTGAAAGGAATACCGTGACCAGCAGGATGGGATTCGACAACGAGAGGTACCTTGAGGAGCAGAGTCGTGCCATCGTAGAGCGCGCGGAGCAAATCGGCGGCAGACTCTACCTCGAGTTCGGCGGCAAGATCGCTTTTGACTTCCACGCAGCACGCGTGCTACCCGGCTACGACCCCAACGTGAAGATCCGCCTGCTCCAGGAATTGAAGGACCAGGCCGAGATCGTAGTCTGTATCTATGCCGGGGCTATAGAGCGGCGCAAAGTCCGGGCGGACTTCGGTATCCCGTATGACGTAGACACCCTCAAACTGATCGACGACCTACGTGAGTGGGGGCTGTTGGTTCGCGCGGTGGTCATCACCCGCTTCGAAGACCAGCCCTCGGCCCGAGTCTTCAAAGCGAGGCTCGAGCGTCGTGGGGTCCCCGTACACACGCACGGCTACACTCGCGGCTATCCCACCGATATCGAGCGCGTCGTGAGCGATGACGGATACGGCGCCAATGCGTTTATCCCTACCGAACGGCCGGTCATCATCGTCGCCGGGCCGGGGCCGGGGAGTGGCAAACTGGCCACCTGCCTCTCGCAGATCTACCACGAACACCTGCGGGGCAACGCAGCCGGTTACGCCAAGTTCGAGACGTTCCCTATCTGGAACCTACCGCTCAAGCACCCGGTGAACGTCGCCTACGAAGCAGCGACGATAGAACTGAAGGACGTGAACCAGATCGACCCCTTCCACCTGGAGGCCTACGGCGTCCAGGCGGTCAGCTACAACCGCGATATAGAAGCCTTTCCCCTTGTGGCCCGGATCCTTCAGCGAATCGGGAGTGATGTGTCGTACCGTTCGCCTACCGACATGGGTGTGAACCAAGCCGGGTTCGCCATTGTCGACGACACGCTGGTGCGAAAGGCAGCCGAACAGGAGGTGATCCGCCGGCACTTCCGTTACGCCTGCGAATATGCGTTGGGCCTCGTGGAACTAGAGGACACCCATCGTGCTCAACTCCTGATGAACGACCTAGGCCTTGACGAGACCGACCGCGTAGTGGTGGGACCGGCCCGCGAGGCGGCTGCTGCGGCTGAGGCGACGGGCAAAGGCAACAAAGGCATCTTCTGCGGAGCAGCCATTGCCCTCCATGACGGCTACATTGTCACCGGCAAGAACTCCACACTCATGCACGCTGCCTCCGCGGTAGTGCTGAACGCTTTGAAATACCTGGCCCGCATCCCCGACGAACTCCCCCTGCTCACGCCGACCGTCATGGGGTCCATCACGGGGATGAAAAAGGACATCCTACGTATGAACTCCGTCAGCCTCAGCCTTGACGAGATGCTGATCGCCCTCGGCATCAGCGCCACCACCAACCCGGCCGCCGAGATGGCTGTACGACATCTAACCGAGTTGTCGGGGTGTGAGTTCCACACTACGCACCTACCGACCGCGGGTGATGAGGCCGGTCTTCGCCGGCTGGGCCTCAACGCGACCAGCGACCCGCAGTTCGCCACCCGCTCTTTGGTGATAGGCTAGGCGGTGAGGGACCAGGGAGGCTCAGATCTCCCGGCCCACCTTGGCACCATCGGCCACCGCATCAAATATCAGCCCCGGCTCACGCGTGTCACCCAGTGAGTAGACTTCAGGAGCACATTCTCGGAACTTCTCAACGAACTCAGTATCGGCCAGCATGGGCATCGCCGTCACGATCTTATCGGCTTTGAGGGTACGTTGGCTGCCGTCCTTCGTAGTGATGACAAGCCCCTCCTTGGTGATATCCTGGTATCGTGCGTCGGTCACGATCTCCACCCCTTTTGACTCCAGCCACAGGAGAAGCCAAGGCTTCATGAAAGTCTCGAGAAGTCCTTCGCCGATTTGCTCGGGCGGGCAGGAATCGACGATGGTCACGTTCCTCCCTCTCTTGACCAAGAACTCGGCCGTCTGGCAGCCGTGCAACCGACCACCGATCACGACGACGTCTCTGCCGAGCATCAGAGGGAGGACAAACTTCGTCCCCCACCTGAGGAATTCTGGGCCGGCGAACCGGAGAAAGAACTTGAGCAGATGATGGAGCCTCTCACTGGTCATCACCTTGCGCCCCTCGATCCCGGGGATGGGAGGTACGTCGTGCTTCGCTCCGGCCGCGATCAGAAGCACATCGGGTCCGAGTGATTTCACCAGGGCAGGCGTCACCTCCTTACCGCGATGGACCTCGACCCCCAGCTTCTTCAACTGAGTCTCGTAGTAGCGGGCGAAATCGGGAAGATCTTCTTTGTCGGTGCCCTTGACGACGGCCGCCACCAGCATCGAACCGCCCAGTTTGCTCATGGCCGTGTACAGAGAGACCTGGTGCCCTCTCAGAGCGGCAACGCGCGCCGCTTCCAGAGCGGCCGGGCCGCCCCCCACCACCATGACCTTCTTCTTCGTCTCGGCCGCCTTGATCTCATACTCTTTCTCTTTGCCAAGGGCGGCGTTGGTACGGCAGCCGGGAGTCTCCCCGTGCTCGACCCGGGAGAAACAGGTCATGCAGGCGGTGCACGGCGCTATGTCTTCCTCCCTCCCCTCGGCGATCTTCCTGGGAAGTTCATGGTCGGCCATCAAACGGCGGTTATGGCTGATGAAATCGGCTTGGCCGTCCCGTAGGATCCTCTCCCCCAAGTCCGGGCTCAACCGCCCTACCGCGACGACCGGAACCGACACCACTTTCTTCACCTCAGCGGCGGCGGGCACCCAGGCAGCCTCTCCATGGTGGCTGAAGTCGAGCTCGGCCTCGAGGTTGGGAGGCAAAGTCGGGAACGGGACCATGTCGGGGAAGTGGGTGCTGTCTCGCCTCATTATGTCGAGAGGATTGGTGTAGAACTCGACGCGGGGGTGAACAGCATCGACTCCCGCCTTCTCCGCCATCACAGCAAAGGCTTTGCATTCTTCGAGAGTGATGCCGTCCTTAAGTCCCGCCTCTAGACTATTCAGCATGAAGATGATGGGGAATCCCTCGCCCGTCGCCTCTTTGATCCCCTCGATGGTCTCGACCATGAAACGCGCCCGGTTCTCGAGACTATCGCAACCGTATTCGTCATGGCGCTTGTTCCATGCACGCGAGAGGAACGAATTGCCGAGATGGTTGCAGGAGAAATTCAACTCGATTCCATCGAAACCGGCCTTCTGGGCCACCACCGCTGCGTTCACGAACCTCTCTTCGACCCTCTTGATGTCATCAAGAGTCATAGCTTTCGCGTTGTCGGAAAAGTCCTTGCGTGGGAGCTCTTCTTTGGTCAACCGGGAGGCAGCGATAGGCTGGAAGCCCGTAAGCGCCTCCGGATGCATAGGCCCCATATGGAACAATTGGATGAACGCCGGACATTCGTACTTGTGGATGGCCTCGGTGACCCGTTGCAGGTTGGGAACGTACTTCAAGTCGTCGTGACGATAGCCGTGATTGGGCACTGTACCTATCGGGTAATCGATCTCGCCGGCACCGACCGTCACCAGGCCGACCCCACCCGCCGCCAAGGCCTCGTAGTAGTCGACGATCTGTTGATGCATCTTCCCGTCATCGTAGGGGAAGAAGCCGGGATTCGCGCCCGTCTTGATCAGGCGCATCTTGGTTCTTACCGGGCCTATGTAGCCCGGTTGCAGCAAAAGCTCGTATTTCTTCCTTGCCATGTGATGGTTCCCTTCACAACGCCCGGGCGTCGCCATCCGACGCGCCTAGGACAAACGCTCGTATCAGCCTATATCGGTATAAAGAACTATCCATTCAACAGTCAGCATACCAGACGGCTGCCCGCGGGTGGGTAGAAGTGAGCGCGAATCACCGGCCACGATGAGACGAAGCCTCATGTGTTATGGTCCGGGGCGGCGGGTGAAATCGCCGCCCCGGAGCACAGACCTCCACGTCCGGTTTCAGGAGCGCTAGGCCCTGACTTCTTCACGCATGAAGGCCCCGTAACTTATCGTGAAGAACGCAAGCACGCACCCCACTAGAGCAAGTACCTGGGGCCAGCAGAGTAGTAGGCTTTGCCCGAAGCTGAGCGCACCCACAACAGCACGGTCGATCTGTTCGTAGACCATGACCCCCAGGGTGCGCACGCTCGGGTTCAGAAGAGCGGTGGTTGCTTCGTCATACAATGTGCTGGGCGAGATCCGATTGAGGGTGTTCTCCAGGCGCGCGTTGCGCAGGATCTCGGCGTAAGTGGCGTCACTACCGGCAGGTGCGATGGCCTCGACTACCAAGCCGACTATGAGGGTGGCAAAGACCGCGAAGAACAGCCACACCGCTATAGATGCCAAAGCCGAAGTGGCCGCTTGTCTGAAGACCACAGAGAAGAGTTGGGCAAGCGCCAGCCAGAAGGCGACATAGATCACCGTCACAATGATGAAGGCCACCAACCTCCCCACTTCTTCGAGAGAAGGAGTGGTTCCGAGTAGTACGATGCCGATGCCGGCCACGATGACGACCAATGCCGTCAGCGCTAGAGCCACCACCCCCAAGCCGGCCACAAACTTGCCTTGTAGCACGGCGTCACGATGGATGGGCTGAGAGATCAGACGGCTGAGCGTCCCCTGAGAGCGCTCGCTGTTCAGTGCATCGAACCCCAGAGCTATGCCCAGCAGAGGAGCCAGGAAGATGATGAAACTAGTAAACGACGGCAGGCTCTCACCCGAGACAGTGAAGAGGTAAAGAAAAGCGAACTCCACCGTGGCTGAATCGGAGGCGGCCTCCCTGATGGCCGAACTTGCCGCGTACACGGCCGCCAACGTCGTCACCGCGATCAAGACAAGCAGTATCCCGAAGCGAAGACCCGATAGATGGTCCGCGAACTCCTTGCGGGCCACCGGTCCAACTCCCACCGCAAAGAAACGCCCTCGCGACCGAGGGGTCCGCACCGGCGTAGCCGGAGACTCGCCCCCGGAGCCGGGGAGAGCGACGGATGCGTTACTTGATTCCGACATGGCCGGCATTCGCCTCCTCTCGGAAGTAGCGGTCATAGATGTCATCGAGGCTCAGCCCGCGTTGGCGCAGGTGAACCGGTAGCAGGCCCTGCTCGATCGCCAATCGCGCGGCCCGAGCTCTGATATCGCCCCGAGCCCGTACACTCACGGTATCTCGCACCCGGCCAACCTCCTGAACACCCTCCAAGGATCTCAACGAGGCCACCAACTGCTCCAGCGCTTCCCCGGAAGCTTCAAGGCCATCTGCGGCTACAACCGATACCTCGAACTCCGTGTCTTCCCTCTCGGCCAGTTGCCTCTCCAGTTCGTGCACGGGCCCCATAGCGATGAGACGTCCGCCGACGAAGATACCTACCCGGTCGCACACAGCCTGGACTTGATGCAACAGGTGGGAAGACAGGAGGATGGTCATGCCCTCTTCGGTTTTGAGCCGGGAGAGGAGTGCCAACATCTCCCGTACACCGTCCGGATCGATGCCGATGGTCGGCTCATCAAGGATCAGTATGGAAGGCCGCTTGACCAGGGCGTCGGCTACCGCCAGACGCTGTCGCATACCCTTGGAGTACTTGCCCGTGCGCTTGTCGGCCGCGTCGGAAAGCCCCACTTCTGCCAGCAATCCGTCTATGTGCTCCTCGGCCTCCTTGTGGGGCATCCGGTTCAGTGAGGCCGTGTACCGCAGGTTTTGACGGCCGGTCATGTTGGGATAGAACCCGACGTTGTCGGGCAGATAACCCACGATCGACTTGACACTCAACGGGTCGCGTACGGAGTCGTAGCCCGCGACGCGTACCGTCCCGGACGTCGGTTCGGTCAGCCCCAGCAACATGAGGATAGTCGTGGTCTTGCCTGCTCCATTCGGCCCTAGGAGGCCGAAGATCTCGCTCTTATGGATCGACAGATCGAGACTATCGACCGCGGTGAACTGCCCGTATTTCTTGGTAAGTCCTGCGGCCTCGATCACGGCCTCCGGCGCGGCGGGAGTCGCTTCATGCGCTCCGCCGCCGATATCTTGTTCGACCATAACGCTCACCGCGGACCTCAGCGATGTCCGTAGCGACGGAAAACGAAGGCGAGGATCGCTATGGCGGCTATGGCAATGAGAACGCCGATGACGCCCCACAGGGTCCCAGTCTTGACGGTGACCCTAATATCCGACTGGGCCGAAGCCTCTTTGGCGGTGGCCCGCATGGTCACTACGTAGTCGCCAGCGATTGCGTTCTTGGCAGGCTCAAACACCGCCACTACCGTCTGTTGCTGATTGCCGGGTAGGACGTTGATAGTGCTGGGTTCGAACTTGACATTCCAGTTCGCCGGAGCGCTGGCCGTCAGCTTCACCTCCTGCAGGGGTCCGGTACCGCTGTTGGTGACGAGGAACTGCACTCGGGTGACGTCGCCCGCTTTGACTTTGGCGTTGAGGTTGCCGTCGGGGGTGGTCATCGTCATGGTGTAGGTACCGGTTATCTCGACCTGCAACGGTACCTCGACGCTCTCGCCCCCTCCGACAGCCGTCACAATCAGGTCGTAGACACCCATCGCGACGCCCGGTGGGGGGGTCACTTTCAGGTTAAGTCCCTGCGAGCCCTGCGACTTCACATTCACGGTAGGCGTCTCCTGCGTGGCGCCGGACGGCGTGAGCGACAAGGTCCAATTCTCCGGACCTTTGACGGTGAGGTTATACGCCCGTTCTTCCACAGTGCGGTTTTTGAGAGTCAACGAATAGGTGAAGGTGGCGGTCGCCGGACCGCGGAGCGCATCATATTCGGCCGTCAACTCAGTAGTGCGGCCCTCGACCTCGCTGACCGTCAAAGCGATGGGCAGCGACACGGTGGCCGCCCCGGCTCTAGCGACAACCGTCAGGGTGTGGGTACCCTCTTCCTGGTCGGCCGGGATCTTCACCTGAAGGTCGAGAAGGCGATCGTTGTCAGGGTCGGTCTGAATGGCCGAGACCGGCCGCCCTCCACCGAGGATGGACACCTCCCACCCCTCGGGCGCCCCTTGGACGGACAGATCAAGCCGCTGCGACACCTCATCGGCTACCGTCAGATCGATGGTCACGGTCTGGCCGGCCTGGACCGTCATCGCCAGGTAGGGAGTGGTGATGGTCGCCGCCTGCGCGGGACCGGCCCCGGCCATGAGGAGCAGCATGAAGGCGATCGCGACCGTCAGACCGGTCGCAGCCGCACCTATCCCGCAACGACGAAGACGCGACCCGTTAGAGAAATGACGCATAGTTTGCAACCTCCGAAGCATGACGACTGTTGGAGCCCCGCACTCCCCTACGCAGCCCTTGTCCCCGGGACCACGTAGGCCTTGGCGTACCGGTGGATTCTACCAAGCTCCGATAAAGTCCGCATAAGATTGGTGTGACCGAGGCGACCGGAGCCCCTCCGAACAAGCATGTGCGGCCCCCAACGCACGCGACCCCCTACTCATAGCAGAACGCTTGCACGAGAGGTGGGCGGATGTCCACCCGGTCCGGCCGTTTGCTGGTTTGTCGCACCGATGAAAATGGTATTGAGATGGCATCAGCCTTTACTCATGGCTCCCGGAGGCGCCGCAGACATGGATCCTACAGAAGCCAGACAGAGGTTGCTCGGGCTCCGCGCCCGACTCGTGGAGCAGGACGAGGCCTTGCGTGGATCACTGGGAATCTCGCTCGAAGAAGAGTCGGGGGAGGAGTCGTCCGATCAGCACTTGGCCGACGTAGGAACGGTCACGCTCAGTCGGGAAGTAGACCTATCTCTACACTCTAATGTGGAACACCTGCTGGTCCAGGTCGACCGCGCACTTAAGAAGATCGAAGAGGGTACGTACGGGCTCTGCGACCGCTGCGGCAAACCCATCGAGGAGAGCCGGCTGCAGGTAATGCCGGAGGCGACCCTATGCCTGGAGCACCAGCGTGATCTCGAACGGACTGGGGAGGTCTGGGCCTAACCGTCGCTCAACGCCCGTAACTCCTGCAACGCTGCTTCAGCCCGGGCGGCGATTATCCCCGCGTCGGGTGAAGGACTGTTCACAACCTCGAGTACCGGCTTGACGATGCCAAGTAGAACGCCGTTTCGAGCCGCCAGATCGTTCAACACATGGTGAGCGCCTCTGCGGAAAGGCTTCGACCCGGCTTTCTCCGTGAGGGCCAGCAGCACGGGGGGCACAGAGCGGGTACCCAGCCTAATGAGCGCCACAGCCGCCAGCCACCCGATCTCAGAACGCCGGTCGCTCAAAAGGGTCACTAAGCCCGGAATAGCAGCCGGCTCAGGGATCTCGCCCAAGGCTTTCGAGGCCTCCCAGCGCAACCGGGGCTCAGGGCTATCCAGCAACTTGATCAGCGACTCCAGTGCCGGCTCGCCGATCACGGCTAGAGTCTCACGAGCCCGGAGCCGCGTCATCCCGTCGTTCCCTCCCAGTTCAGCAACCAGACGCTCCCGCCAATCTGATCCCATCTTTCCGCCTCCCCCGGTCGCTCGACCACACCCCCAGTCTAACCCAGCCCCACGTCTCGAACCCACGGTGAACACCACCAAAAGCACCACTCACAACGCCAACGGAACAACTTACAGTGCCGCCCGTACGATGGTTGCCAGTTCTTCAGAAGTGAGTTCAACAGGATTGGGCTTCATGCTGCCGGCCCGTCCAGCTTTTTCGACCAACTCGGGTATGTCCGCCTCTGCGAAACCGTAGCTGCTCAGTCGCGGCATGCCAAGATCGGCCACCAACTTCTTCAGCCATTCCACCGCATCCTCCGGCTGTGCCTGCGGGTCTCCGGTCAGAAGATACGCAACCTCCGCGTAACGAGTGAGAGCGTCGCTGTTGGACCCCCGGACCCGCAGAGCCTGAAGGTTCATCTCGACCACGGGAGGGGCTAGAACCGCGCACAAGGCCCCGTGGGGCGCGTGGATCATCCCGCCCAGTGGACCGGCCAGACCGTGTACTGCCCCCAAGCCGGCGTTCGCCAAGGCCATACCCCCAAACAGGCTCGCAACCGCCATATCCTCGCGCGCTTTCGTGTTGCATCCGTCCACGTAGGCGGCCCGCAACGCGCGCGCCACTCGGACCATACCCTCACGGCAAAGCCCGTCGCAGAGCGGGTTGGCCCGTTTCGAAACGAACGGCTCGATCACCTGCACCAGCGTATCCAGCCCTGTGGCGGCAGTGACCGCAGGAGGGAGATCGTAGGTCAGCTCCGGGTCTACCACGGCGATCTTAGCCAGCATCATCGGGCTACGCAGGCTGACTTTCACCCGGTGCTCCGGCGAAGAAAGTACTGAATTGGCCGTCACTTCTGAACCGGTACCCGCGGTGGTGGGAATGGCCACGAAGGGGACAGGCTCGGTAGTCAATACCTCGCCGCCGCCGATGATTTCCAGATAGTCAAGGACATCACCCTTGTTGGGGATCAGTGCCGCGATAGCTTTGGCCGCGTCCAGTGCAGCCCCGCCGCCGAACCCAACGACACAATCACATCCCTCCGCCCGAGCCACGGCCGTGCCATTGCGAACGGTCCCGATCTCCGGCTCTCCAGGAGTCGAAAACAAGGTTATCCCTACCCTCCGTTCTCGTAGCAAAGCAAGGAGAGGGGCAGCCCGTTCCGGAGTGCGCCCCGTCACCACGAGAGCATGCGCTCCGCAAGTCCGAACGAGGTCGCCGGCTTCGCTCAGCCTCCCTGCTCCGAAGACCACGCGACCCGCGGTCGCGAACTCGAAAGCCATATCACCAGCCCTCTGGCCCGGGGAAGACATTTGTGTACTTCATGCTCGATCGAGGCTCAGCCATCATCGGCGCAACGGCGTCCCGCCATGCTTGGTAATGGGCGGTGTCTTTGTGGGCGAGGGCGGCCTCCTCCGTCCGGTAGACCTCCACAAGTACGAAGCGGGTGGGGTCGTCCCGTTGTTGCACAACGTCGAAGCGGGCCACACCGGGCTCCTGCAGACTGTGGCGGGCGTTCTCGGAGGTGGCCTCTTTGAACTGCTCTACAGACTCCAAGAGAACGTGGACGTAGACGTGGACAACAAGCATATGAGCTGCTTCCATCCCCCCTCCTTTCATGTTGCTGTGCATTCTCCTCTTTGAGTTTAGCCCCCGTCGCGCGAGGAAGTAGTATGCATACTCCGCCACAGGTGCCCTCGCCAAAGCCCTGCCCTTTGAGCATCGACCACAAGCTCCGGCGTCTGGTATCTTGTGGCATCTGCAACCTTGGGGGTGCGACCCTTTTTGAGCAGCCTGATTGCCACGTCGAGACGCCGCCCCGGCGGGAGACGCCGCCGGGTCTACATCGCCGTTGGATCTATCGTCGTCCTGCTGCTCCTCGCCGTCATCATCGATTCTGCCCTCTACTACGGCAAAGTACACGCGGGTGTAAGTGTCGCAGGCCGTGGTCTAGGGGGACTCACCCACGACGAGGCAACGGCCTTCTTGGCCCGCATGGTGAGAGAGGGCAACAACAGCACAGTGGTCTTGAGGAGCGGGAGTAAGAGCTGGACGGTCACCCCTGCAGACCTCGGGATGACGATCGGCACACCGGCAGCGGTGGTAGCCGCTATGGATGTGTCCCGCAGAAGTAACTTCCTGGTTGACCTTGGTCGTCGCTGTAGGTTGTATTTCAAGGGAGAGGAAGTATCCCTCTCGGGCACCTTCGACGACGCCCTCCTCGATGAACTCTTCACCAAGATCGCGCGCGATTTAGACATACCCCCAGTAGAGGCCGGTCTCTTCATCGATGGCGGCCGCATCACGGTCATCGAGGGCTTGAAGGGGCTGGTGGTCGACAAGGCTGCACTTGCCGAAGAACTCCGGGCGGCACTTCTGGCCCTCCAGCCCGGGGAGCTGCAGGTGCCGATGGCCGTAGCCGATCCATCCCTCCGCGTAGACGAGACCCAGCATGCGGTCGAGCAGGCCGAGGTGATGATCTCGGCCCCGGTGACCCTGAGAGCAGGTGATCGGACCTGGACTCTGACCTCCGAGCAGATCGCAGCTTATATGGGCTATGCGGCGGAGTATCGCGACGGCGCCTCCAGGCTGGTCTGCTTCTTGTCGGCCGACAAGATGGGTCCTTTCTTCAAAGAGCTCGCGGTTCTGGTGGACAAGGCCCCGGTGAACGCCACGTTCGGGACCGACGGCAAACAGGCCTGGGTGATCCCCGGAGCAGCGGGAGAGGTCCTCGACCGTCATAAGACCGCTCAGGCCCTGACGGCAGCCGCACTCAAGACAAGTGGAAGGACGACTGCGGTAGTACTCGAGATCATCGAGCCCGATTTGTCAACTACGGAGGCTCAGGCCATGGGGATCAGACAGCTTCTGAGCTCGTACACCACCAAGTGGGAGGGGACAGCCGACCGACAAATCAACGTACGCATCACGACCAAGTACGCGAGCGACGTGATCGTTGCCCCTGGGGATACATACG
>JAXGNF010000043.1:0-20092 GCA_040768135.1 Thermoleophilia bacterium
CGACGACGTTTCGGCTCACACACTCCGCCACTCCTTCGCCACCCACCTGCTCGAGGGGGGCGCTGATCTGCGTGCGGTCCAAGAGATGCTCGGCCACGCCGATCTCTCCACCACCCAGATCTACACGCATGTGACTTCTGCCCATCTTCAGAGGATCTACCGCGACGCTCACCCTCGTGCTCGGGAAAAGCAATAGTCATGGTCGCCCTTGGTCGAGCAGCCGCCGCCAAGCGCCGCGTGGTGTTCATCGTACTCGACGGAGTCGGTGTAGGTGCACTACCCGATGCAGCCGAATACAGCGATACGGGCTCCGATACCTTGGGAAATCTCAGCCGTATCATCAAACTCAATCTACCCAACTTCCAACGCCTAGGTCTCGGCAACATAATCGCGTTACAAGGGGTATTGCCAACACAGACACCCCTCTGCCTGCCCGGGCGGCTGGCACCGGCTTCGCACGGCAAAGACACTACAGTCGGCCACTGGGAGCACATGGGTCTGATCACGAGTCGGCCCTTTCCCACCTATGCTGACGGATTTCCCCCGGAGATCATAAAGGCGTTCGGGGCTGCGATCGGAAGACAGGTGCTGGGCAACAAACCCGCCTCCGGAACCGCTATCATCGCTGAGTCGGGGGAAGAGCACCTCGCTACCGGCGCCCCTATCGTCTACACCTCGGCGGACAGCGTCTTCCAACTCGCAGCCCATGTCGACGTGGTACCTCTGGAACAACTCTACGATTGGTGCCGCATCGCCCGAAGACTCCTGCAGGGCCCTCATGGGGTAGCCCGAGTCATCGCCCGCCCCTTTGCAGGCACAGCGGGAGCGTTTGTCCGCACCACAGACCGCCGCGACTTCTCTCTAGAGCCCTCAGGTCCCACATACCTCGACCTACTTCAAGAGGCAGGCGTCCCTGTGCTGGCTCTGGGCAAAGTCGGAGAAGTGTTTGTTGGCCGGGGGATCGATACCACCATCAAGGTCGCAACCAACGATGATAACCTTGCACTAGTCATCGACCTGTTGCGCGGCCGGTCACCCAAAGGACGTTTCGATAGAGGCCTCTTGGTCACGAACCTGGTCGAATTCGACATGGTGTGGGGTCATCGCAACGATGTCGAAGGGTTCGCCCGCGGTCTGGCCGCCGTCGATGCCGTCCTGCCATCACTGTTCGCCTCTCTCCGCTCCGACGATCTCTTGATCATTAGCGCCGACCACGGGGTCGATCCGTCCACTCCCAGTACCGACCACAGCCGGGAGTACGTACCTTTGCTTCTCTACCCCCGGCCCGCAAACGCGCCGCGGGCAGTATACGAGGGATCGTTCGCCGACACAGGCGCCACGGCATTCAAGTACCTCACAGGCGGACCGTCGACATTGGCCGGGACCGATATCAATGACCTAAGGCCGAGCCGAGGATGGCGCCGCTACACACCGATCGTCCGAGTCACCGGGGCTGACCCGGACTGGCTTCCCACCCGGGCAGGGAGCGACGAGGCAGACGAAGCCGCACGCTGGTTGCGCAAGAATCTAGGACCGGCGCCGGACGGAGCCGTCATACTCGGCTCCGGTCTCGACCCGAGTCTTTCGTCCCCGACGATCAGTGAAGTGGCGTATGACCGGATCCCACATTGGCCCACCGGGACCGTTGGCGGACACCCCTGCCGTCTCTCGTTAGTCAAGTGGGGGGCTCTACGAATCGCCCTTCTTCGCGGGCGAGTCCACGAATACGAGGGCTATGATCTCGGCGAAGTCCAATTAGCGGTAAACACCATGGCCGCTTGGGGAGTGAGAAGAATGATCATCACCACCGCGAGCGGAGCCGTCGACGAGCGTTACGTCCCCGGGGACGTAGTGGTGATCCACGAGATACTCGATTGTCAGTATCCCAACATAGATGGCGAACCTGTTCGACTGCGGGGGACCGATGCCTCGCTACTTGCCGCCCTCGGTCACACCTGGTCCGTCCACGCTTCGGTGACCGGACCCCAATATGAGACTCCCGCCGAACTGGCAGTGCTGCGGAGCTTAGGGGCCCACACGGTGAGCATGTCGCCCGCCGGAGAGGTTAGAGCCGTCCATGACCAGAGGATGCACTTGGCCACCCTGACCGTGGTCGCCAACGCAGGGGATACGACCCACGACGAAGTCCTCGCCGCCGTCGAAAAAGCAGGTAGAGGCTTGACCAGGGCGATCGAGGCCGTTTTCGCGATCTGGACGGCACCGACTACTTCGGAAATGGGGTCGCGATAAACGTTGAGTTGCGGTAGAAGTCGAGCGACGGTCCAGGTGAGACGGCTGCGGATTTCGGGGGCGACGGACTTCGCTGGCGGTGAGCTTAGGGTCGCGGACCCGGGAGCCGCACCTCACACCCACATCGCTATACTAGGGCCATGACAGCCGCGCCCTCATTACTCGATGTTCCCACGGTTATTACAACCCATCAGAACGCCGACTTCGATGCCCTCGCTGCAGCTGTAGGCGCGGCCCGCCTATACCCTGAAGGCAAGATCGTCTTCGGTGGGTCGCTGAACCCCAACGTACGGGAATTCGTCTCGCTTCACGGAGAGAATCTACCCATCATCAGCCTTCGTCTGATCGACCAAACTAAGATCCGGCGGCTGGTGATTGTCGACACGGCCGACCCGACCAGGATCGGCGATCTTGGGCAGTTGTGCGGTCGCAAAGACGTCGAGACGGTTGTGTTCGATCACCACGGCGCCGAGAATGTCGAACGACCAGGCTACATCAAGGGCAGAAACTGGGTCCTCTCCTCCGACGGTGCGCAGGCCACTTCGATGCTCTACCTACTACGAGAACGAGGGGCCGAGATCTCTCGCCTGGAGGCAACCATTTTTGCTCTTGGCATCCACGAGGACACCGGTTCACTTACCTATCCCCGCACCACCATCCGCGATGCCGAGATGCTGGCGGCGGCTATGCGCCTAGGAGCCTCTCAACCGCTAATCGAGCGTTTTCTGCACAGCGCTCTCACCGAAGAGCAACGCGGGGTGCTGATGCAGATGGTCGACGCCGTAAAGGTGGAGCGCGTTGACGGCGTCGACGTGCATGTGGTCGCCTTGGATATCCCCTCGTACGTAGACGGCCTAAGCGTCATCGCCCACAAACTCATGGATCTGATCAATGCGGAGGTCCTCTTGCAGGCCGTCGGTATGGAGGATCGGGTGTTTGTGACCGCCCGTTCTAGAGCAGGCTCAGTGGACGTAGCCGCGCTTCTGGAGACGGTGGACGGCGGCGGCCACGCTCAGGCCGCCTCTGGGGTCGTAAGAGGAGTTACACCCCAGGCCGTCATCGAGAGACTCATAGGCACCCTCGCTCAAACTACCCTCCGCTTCCCCACCGCGGGGGACATAATGAGCCGTCCGGTGCGCTTGATCGACGCCGATACGCCGGTCACCGAGGCCTTGGTGACGGCACAACGTTACGGTCACTCCGGCATATGTGTGCGAGAAAACGGCTGGGTGGTCGGCATCGTAGCCCGGAGGGATTTGGACAAGGCCATCCGTCACGGGCTCGGGCATGCTCCCGTGAAGGGGGTGATGACCCGCAACTTCGCCTTTGCCCGAGCATCCACCGGTATTGACGAGCTGAGACGCATCATGGTGCAGAAGAACATAGGCCGGGTTCCCGTGGTGGTCGACGAAGCCTATGACGAGGCAGTGGCCACAGGCACCGCCCGAGTAGCCGACGTCATCGGTCTTGCCACCCGCACCGACGTCCTGGCTGCGTACCAAGGACGCTGGGAGCAGGAACAGGCAAAAGCCACCGCGCCTCAGGTGTACGCCGTACAGGCGTTGGCGGAGCATTCCTTCTTCGGCCCCCTGTTCCAGGCCTGTTCCGCCCTGTCGGAGGACTATCCGGGCGTATACCTGGTAGGAGGGTTCGTACGGGACCTGCTCCTTGAGCAGCCCAACGTCGATGTCGACATAGCCGTCGAGGGGGACGGCATAGAGTACGCCACCCGGCTTGCCGCTCAACTGGGAGGCCGGGTGCGGGCCCATCGTAAGTTCAAGACTGCCGTGGTGTTGCTACCTCAGTCGATCCTGGGGGAAGCGCCCGCGTGGCTGCGCTCCAGCAGTGAGCCGTTTCACGTGGATGTAGCCACCACCCGGACCGAGTTCTACGACTACCCGGCAGCTCTCCCCCGAGTGGAGCATGCCTCGATACGACAGGACCTCTTCCGACGCGACTTCACTATGAACGCCATGGCCATCTCTCTGCGGGGACGTGACTTCGGTACCCTGATCGATTTTTTCGGGGGATATCGAGACCTCAAAGAGGGCGTGATCCGAGTCCTCCACAACCTGAGTTTCATCGAAGACCCCACAAGGATATTCCGCGCCGTCCGGTACGAGAACCGCTACGGCTTCCGCATGGACGAGCAGACCCGGAGCCTCGCCCGGAGTTGTGTGGAGATGCACTTGGTTGGTGATCTGTCGAGTGTGCGACTACGGGACGAACTCATGGCCCTGCTGAGCGAGACCGACGTCGAGTGGACATTGGGCCGATTGTTTGAGTTGGGAGTAGCGCGTGAAGTCCACCCTAAATTGGCCACCGGGATCAAGACGGCGACGCTAGTCAGGCGGATAGACGCGCTCGTAGAAGAGTTGGGACTACAAGACGAGGTGGTAAGCTGGCGACTGCGCCTAGCGGCAATGACTCGCAACATGGAACATGAGGAGCTCTATATTTGGCTCGAACAACTGAAAATCAGGCGCTCCGACAGCGAAGTGATCCGCGCAGGAGTGGTAGTCGGTCCCCTGTTGCGCTCGAGCCTCTCCGACAAGACAATGAACGACTGGAACGTGTACCGCGCCCTGCGGACCACTCCCATAGAGGCGCTGGTGTTCGCACTGGCGTCCATGGAGTCCGGAGCAGCCGAAGCTAGACTACGTCGCTATATAACCGAGATCCGTCACCGTACGCTCAGTGTCACTGGTGACGACCTCTTGGCACTGGGAGTGAGTAAGGGTCCGGATGTAGGAAGAGTGCTGGAAAGACTGAAGGAGATGCGTGTGCTTGAGAGCGTCATAGGACGGGAGGCCGAGCTGGAAGCGGCCCGGAACATCGTAGGGCGGCAATCATGAGCGGCGACCGCGTAATCAACCTCCTCATACTAATACCGGTGCTGCTGCTCTCGATGATGGCGCACGAGCTCGCCCATGGTTGGATCGCATACAGGCTGGGCGACCCCACGGCGAAAAACCGGGGGCGGTTGAGCGTCAACCCTCTCAAACACCTAGACCCCTTGGGCACAGCGATGTTCATCATCACCTACCTGTTCTCGGGATTCGTGTTTGGGTGGGCAAAACCCATCCCCGTCTCTCCCTACTATTTTAGGAATCGCCAAAGGGGCATGGCCGTAGTCGGCGCAGCCGGACCTATTACCAACTTCGTTATCGCGGTCATCTTCATCGTTATCCTCAACTGGATCAAACCGGACGCCACCGGCCGGATCTTCGAGCTTTTCTTCCTCATCTTCCAGATCAACATAGTGCTCGGCCTGTTCAATCTGATTCCCATCCCGCCCCTCGACGGCTCCCGAGTCGTCGGCGCCTTTCTTCCCCGCGGAGCGTATGAGAAATGGGTGGCCATCGACCGTTACGGCATTTTGGTGGTGCTTGCGTTCATAGTCATCTTCCAGAATCAGTTCTTCAAACTCCTAAGATGGATCATATGGGGGCTTGCGAAGGTCTTTCTGACCAACTACTCCTTCATCTGACCGAGAAGCTCCCGCTAGCGAGGCTGCATTGAGACCCTTTGAGTTAGATTTGGATGTCTATCAGGGTCCTTTCGACCTGCTGTTATCGCTCGTTCTTAAAGAGGAGATCGACCTGCTGGAGGTCTCTCTCTTTGACATCATCTCGGCCTATCTCGATGATATGGAGGCGGCAGGGGCTACAGGCTACTGGGACGAGATGACCGAGTTCCTCCTCCTGATGAGTCTGTTGGTTGAGATCAAGTCCCGTCTTCTCTTACCGGGTGACCCGATCGAGATGGAGGAGCAACTCAGCCCGGAGGAGGCCCGGGATCAGTTGCTCGCCCGTCTTTTCGAATACAGCAAGTTCAAAGCGGCGTCCATCCGCCTACGGGCGTTGGGCGAAGCGGGGGAGAGTTGCCTCTTTCGCAAGCCGGCCGCGGAACGGACTCGACGGCTCCGATCCCTCGAAGAGATCGTCGGGACCGGGGACGCGATGGAGCTTCGAGAAGCCATCGCGCGGTTGCTCGAAAGCAAAGCCGACCCTGACACCTCGCACATTTCTCAGATCAAGGTCGAATTGCAGCGACAGATACGTATCATTCGCCGAGTGTTGGCTCGGAGAAGGCGTTTCTCATTCAACCGCATTTTCGGGGGAGAGCAGCCCTTAGTACAGGCCCTCTCCCTCTTTGCCCTGCTCGACCTCTTGACCAGAGGGGAGATCAGAGTGTCGCAACCTGAGCCCTTCGGCGATATTGCCGTGAGAATCCGCGAGACTAAGAAGACGGCTTGAACTCTGAGGGACTACGGCCATACGATATCGAGACGGCATGAGTGAATGTATGAGTGAATATGAAACGACTATTGACGAACCCGGCCGGTCGCAAGACGACTCGGAGGTGATGGTTGACGATCCGGGTCCGTCGGCAAACGACTCCGGCACCGATCTACGAAGACTCCTCAAACGCGACCTCGAAGCCCTCCTCTTCGCGGCCGGCAGACCGCTCTTGGTAGAGGACATGCTTCAGGCGCTGGCGCAGGCCCACGACCAGGGAGAGACCACAGCCGAGGCTGGGAGCGGCGCGGGCTTTGGCCTGCAACGACCCGCCTTGATGCAGACTCTGCAGGAGTTGCTCGGAGTTCTGGCCGACGAGTTCCCCCCGGGAGGTGATAGAGGCTTCGAGTTGGTCCACATAGCCGGGGGCTGGGCCTTCCGGACCAACGCACATTGCCGCGCAGTCGTATCGGCTCTCTTTGAACTGCCCGAGGATGTCTCTCGCCTCTCGGCAGCCGCCATGGAGGCCCTGGCCATCGTGGCATACCTCCAGCCGGTCTCGCGCCCTCAGATCGCCGAGATCCGCGGAGTCAATTCGGACTCACCGGTGCGGACCCTCTTGGAGCGGGAACTGGTCACGGAGGTGGGTCGAGAGAAAGGGGCGGCTGGAGCGATCTTATACGCGACCACGCCTCGATTCGAAGCCATGTTCGGGCTGTCCGGCCTTGACGAACTGCCTGCCTTGGAAGGGTTCGCGCTCACCGAGGATCAAAAAGAAGACCTGCGCCGCAGATTGGGACTGCTTACGGCCCCAGAATGAGCGTGAGGTTGCAGAAGTACCTCGCGGAGGCGGGGGTCGGATCTCGGCGGGGTTGCGAGGATCTGATCCGCGCGGGGAGGGTGACCATCGAGGGGCGTGTCGCCACCCTGGGGGAATCGGTCGACCCCGAAACGCAAACGGTGTCCGTCGATGGACGACCGGTCGTGAGAGAGCGCATGGAGTACTGGCTCTTCAACAAGCCTGCGGGCGTTTTGAGCGCAGTCGTGGACAACCGGGGGAGACGCACCGTGACCGACTGTGTCCCGGCGCAGGTCCGGGTGTTCCCAGTGGGACGTCTCGATCTACACACTACCGGACTGATGCTCCTCACGAACGACGGCCAACTGGCCGCCCGTTTGCTTCACCCGCGGTATCAAGTCGAGAAGGAGTACGTGGTGAAGGTGCGGGGAGCCGTCGCCCAAACGTCCATCCGCCGGCTTCGAAGCGGGCTCCTACTCGAAGACGGTAGGACCGCGCCGGCTCAGGTCAGCGTTCTCGAGAGGACTTCGGAGGGCAAGAGAACTCGGGACGATGACGGCCCCACCAACGCAACTACGACTCTCCGGGTCGTCCTCCGCGAGGGACGTAAACGGCAGGTCCGCCGCATGATGGAGGCTGTAGGTCACCGCGTGATCACCCTTCACCGATCTCGGTTCGATGGTCTTACCGACGCAGGCCTCGCTCTTGGACAAGCCCGACCCTTGTCGGATGGTGAGATCGAGCGGTTGCGGCGACACGCATTCGCGCGCTGACCGGACCTCCCGCACGCCCACCCTCACGGACCGTTTCCCATGTTCGGGCCGTGCTGCTCTATACTGATAGGTCTCGCCTTGATGCGGGTCCTCCCACTGCGGTGAGACCGGCATTTTAGGTTTGCGAAAACTGGTCGACGGAGACAGAATGAGACTGAACCCTGTACTTGAGAGACTGACGCCTTACCGGGCTGGCCCTCCCTTGAGCGATATCCGCCGACGCTACCGACTGGGCAGAGTCGCACAGTTGTCGGCCAATGAAGTACCTTGGGGACCTTTTCCCGAAGTGGTTGACGCGTTGAAGGCGGCCCTTGATGGCCTCAATCGCTACCCCGATGGCGGGTGTAACCAACTACGAACCGCAGTATCCGAGCGGTTCGGGGTACCGGAAGAGGGCCTAGTTTTCGGCAACGGCTCATGCGAGCTGTTGATGTTATTGGGACAAGCGTTTCTCGGCCCCGGCCGTCACGCGGTTTTTCCACACCCTTCGTTCGTGATGTACCGGTCGATCGCTTTGGCTCGGGAGGCTCCGTTCACGGCCGTCCCCCTTAGAGCCCTTGACTACGATCTCAACGCGATGTTGGCGGCGGTGACCGACAAAACCAGTCTCATCATCGTGTGCAATCCCAACAACCCTACGGGGAGTTATGTCGAACCCCAGACCCTTCGACCTTTTCTACAGAAGGTCCCTGAAGAAGTGGTCGTTGTCCTAGACGAGGCATACGGCGAATTCGTGACTGCCCCCGCCAAAGAAGAAACCGCACATTGGTTGACTGAATACCCCAACCTAGTGATCCTTCGAACGTTCTCCAAGATCTACGGCCTTGCCGGATTGCGCGTGGGATACGGACTCACCAGCCTTCAAGTGGTGGAGGCCCTGGACAAGATCCGACAGCCCTTCAACGTCGATCTACTGGCGCAGATAGCGGCTGCCACCTCGCTGAGCCTACCCGACCGAGTGGAACAACGTCGGCAACAGGTGGCCGCCGAGCGGGCCCGGGTCGGTCTCCGTCTGCAAGAAATGGGTATCCGTTTTCACCCGAGTCAGGCCAACTTCTTATTGGTAGATGTGACTCGTCTCGGCATCCCGGGGCCCGAAGCAGCCCAAGCCCTGCTTGAGCGAGGCATCCTTACCCGCTCCGGTTACGCTATGGACTGCCCCGGTTGGATCCGGGTTACCATTGGAGAGGTCGATGAAAACGATTGGTTCCTGGAGACTATAGGAGAACTGCGAGACGCAGCGCCTCAAGTGATGTCGTGCCCCCCGGAGAACGGCCTGAGCGCCGAAGCACTGAGCCCGGAGAGTTGAGATGGCAATCGGTAGTACAGAGATGATGATCGTGATGCAGGAGTCGGCGACCTCCGAAGAGGTGGGCCGCATCCTTGAGCTCCTTGAAGGCGCGGGCGCACGTGGTCATGTATCGACCAGCGATCGAGTCACGGTGATCGGTATCGCGGGGGAGAGGGATGTGATAGCAGGACTGCCTCTCGAGGCCTACCCGGGAGTGGACAAGGTCCTACCCATCCTGCGCCCCTACAAGCTGGTCAGCCGGGAGTTCCGCAAGTCCGATACCGTCATAACCATTGGCGAGACCAGTCTCGGCGGTGGACACGTAGCCCTCATCGCCGGGCCCTGCTCGGTCGAGAGCCGGGAACAATTGCTCGAGGCGGCGGCCGCAGCGAAGGCGGGAGGAGCCACCATGCTCCGCGGCGGAGCCTTCAAGCCCCGCACTTCTCCGTACGCCTTCCAAGGGCTCGGGATAGAAGGTCTCCGTCTTTTGGCCGAAGCCCGCGAACGAAGCGGCCTGCCCATCGTCACAGAGCTGATGGATCCCCGTCACTTAGAAGCGGTAGCTGAGTATTCCGATATCATCCAGATCGGGGCCCGCAACATGCAGAACTTCCAGCTGCTGTCGGCAGTGGGACAGGTCAAGAATCCGGTGCTACTGAAGCGTGGTCTGGCCGCTACGATAGAAGAACTCCTGATGGCCGCCGAATACATCGTGCGCGAGGGCAACGACAACGTGATTTTGTGTGAACGGGGTATCCGTACGTTCGAGACCGCCACGCGGAACACCTTAGACATCTCAGCCGTGCCGATCATCAAGCAGCTCAGCCACCTTCCGGTGGTCGTAGACCCCAGCCACGCTACCGGCAAAGTCGACCTCGTCGAGCCCCTGTCCCTGGCTGCGGTCGTCGCGGGCGCCGACGGACTTATGATAGAGATGCACCCGACCCCGGAGACCGCCCTCTCTGACGGAGCCCAATCGCTCGACCCGCGCCAGTTCGTCACTGTAGCAGCCCGCATCAAGGACGTGGTCGAGTGGATCGGCAAGTGCCTGGGATAGAATCCGTGGCGGAGTCCCGGCGTATACACAGCGGCGTTCACCGCTTGGCCATCGTTGGTGTCGGCATGATGGGGGGCAGCATCGCCCTGGCCGCCCGAAAGCTGGCCCAAGTAGACGAGGTGATCGGCTTCGACACCGATGCGGAGGCTCTGCAGGAAGCCCTTGAAGCCGGCGTCATCACTGAGACTGCCGCCAGCGCCGGAGAGGCGGCCGCTTATGCCGACTTGGTAGTGGTATCGACACCTGTGCGCAGCATCCCCGCCCTGGTCGAAGAGTGCGCGGCCGCAGAGCCGAAACCACGACTCATAACCGACACCGGCAGCACCAAGTCCGTGGTCATGGATAGTCTTTCGGCGGAAGCACGTTCCATCTTTGTCGGAGGGCATCCCATGTGCGGCGCCGCCCACGCGGGAGTACGGTTTGCACGAGCCGATCTTTTCGACAAGGCTACGTACTTCTTGTGCACTACGGGAGCGGCCTTCCCCAGACTGTATGAGATGCTGCAGCGCTTCATCGTGCATTTGGGAGCCAAGCCCACTCTCATCGCCCCTGCCGCCCACGACCAGATCATGGCCGTGATCAGCCATATGCCGCACGTGCTGGCCAATGTCCTCATGGAACACGCCGGCAGATTGAGCGTGAACGGTAGACGGGCACTTCAATGGGTCGGCCCTAGCTTCATCGATCTGACCCGGGTGGCCGGCGCGAACCCCCCCATGTGGCGCGACATCTTTCTCCAGAACCGAGAGGCGCTCGCCGACTCACTCCACACAGTGGGCGCGTCCTTGCAGGAATTCTCGGACTACCTACGTACGGCCGACGAAGGCGGCATCGCTGGGGCGATTGCAGTAGCCGCCGGATATCGGGAAGAGATGCTGCAGTCTGCCGATATCACCCCCGAGACGCTCTACAAGGTGACCGTGCGGGTGCCCGACGTACCCGGATCCATATCCCGGGTCATGTCGGCCCTCGGGGGCGCCGGGATAAACGTCGAAGACCTCACCCTCCATCATATGAATAGAAGCGTCGGTGGCGACTTGGTCTTGTTCGTCACTGGGGAAGAAGTCGCAGAGGGGGCGTCCGCTTTGCTGAACGACCTCGGATACCCCTCGCGGGTAAGCCGACGGGAGGATAGCGGTGAGTAACAGCTCTGCCGGAATGGTCTTCCTCCCAGCCGGTGAAGGAATGCGAGGGACCCTGCAGGTGCCGGGTGACAAATCGATATCGCACCGCGCCGTCATCTTAGGAGCGGTGAATGATGGTCCCGTCACGATCACCGGATTCCTGCGCTCGGCCGATACTCTAGCGACGGTGGACGCCGTCCGCGCCCTAGGGGTCTCGGTGGAGGATAGCGACGAGGAACTGATCGTGCATGGTGGAGGCTGGGAGGGTCTCACCGAGCCGGAAGATGTGATCGACGTAGCCAACTCCGGCACCCTTATTCGGCTGCTCCCCGGATTGGTAGCCTCCCGTGATTTCTTGGCCGTGTTCACTGGAGACGCCACCATCAGACGGCGACCGATGGCCCGCGTATTGGCACCCCTCGCCGCCATGGGGGCCTCAGTCGCAGGACGACGGGGAGATACCTTGCCCCCAATCGCTGTGCGCGGCGGCGCGCTCCGCGGCCTCGCGCACCACCTCAACGTGGCCTCGGCCCAAGTCAAATCCTGCATACTCCTCGCGGGGCTACAGGCCGACGGGGAGACCACCATCTACGAACCTGCCGCTTCTCGCGATCACACCGAGCGGATGATCAGGTTTGCAGGCGGGGAAGTCGAACGAGAGGGAGGAGCCGATGGATCCGGAGTGCTCCGGGTAAGACCGACGCAGTCTCTTCATATGGACCGACTGGCCGTACCCGGCGACATAAGCTCAGCCGCCTTCTTCGTCGTGGCTGCACTGCTGACGCCCGATTCTGAGGTCACCCTTACCAATGTGGGGCTCAATCCCACCCGTACCGGCCTGCTCACTGTGTTGACGAGGATGGGAGCCCACATCGACGTACAGCCAGACCCGCTTCAAGAGCCAGAGCCGGTCGGTTGCGTTGTCGCGCGCACAAGCAGTCTGATCGCCACCGACATTCAGGCCGCGGAGGTGCCCGGTTTGATCGACGAGTTACCCCTCTTTCTGCTGGCGGCGGCCTCAGCCCAAGGCACCTCCCGTTTACGCGGAGCCGCAGAATTGCGCGCGAAGGAGAGCGACCGGCTGAAGGCGATGGCGGAACTGCTCAAGGCTTTAGATGTCGACGTGGTTGAATATCCTGACGGGATGGACGTCATCGGCCGGCCGGAGGGCCCACGGGGCGGAACTGTAAGAGCCTACGCTGATCATCGCCTGGCAATGGTAGCGGCCGTCGCCGGAGCCGCGTCCCAAGAAGGGGTCACGGTCGACGATGTCCGCTGCATCGCCGTCTCCTTTCCGGATTTCATTGACGCCTTCGCTGCTCTGGGGGGCAGGAGTAGAACCACGGGGTGCGCTCCGGGAGTTCTTCGAGTCCGGCACGAGGCGCGGCAGTGATTATAGCCCTCGATGGCCCGGCTGGATCGGGCAAGAGCACCATTGCAAGGGAGGTGGCCAAGAAACTCGGCCTCCGCTACCTAGACACGGGCGCCATGTACCGAGCCATCACCCTGCTCGCGTTGGAGGAGGGTCTGATTCCCGACCGTATCGAGGAGGCAGGAGCCCTCGCCGCAGCAACGGTTCTACGCCTTGAAGAGCGAGAGAGCGATCTCACTCGGGTCTTTGCGGACGGGCGGGAGATCACCGACGAGATACGAGGGCGACAGGTGACCAAAAACGTCTCGGCGGTCTCCGCCGACCCCGGGGTGCGAAGCGTCTTGACCGAGAAGCAACGAGCAGAGGCGGCGAAGGGCGATGTTATCCTCGAAGGCCGCGACATGGGCACGGTAGTGGTTCCCGACGCTGATGTGAAGGTGTTTCTCACCGCCGACATCAAAGAGCGGGCCCGCAGACGGCAGCTCCAACTCGAGGCGCAGGGGGTCTCACAGTCGTTGGAGGAACTCATAGCCGACATCACCGCCCGCGACGCTTACGATTCGGCACGGGCGCTGGCGCCTCTCAGGAAAGCCGACGACGCCGTCGAACTCGACACCACCGGCATGACCATAGACGAGGTCGTCGCTGCTGTGACCGCGCTCGCCGGCCCCAAGACCGCCGAAGGACGCCCGAATCCGGCGTCGAGCGACCCTCGTTGGGGCACGAGATGGCCGCTTTGTCGAATGATACGAGGCCCGCTTGACAGGTGGCTCTATCGGTTCTTGTTCTCGTTCGTCCCGGAGTTGGTGCGCTTTCTTTATCGGATGGAGATCGAAGGGTTGGAGAACATCCCTAGCGTGGGACCCGTGGTCTTGGCGAGCAATCATCGTTCGAACCTCGATCCGTTCTTTCTTGGATCGTCATTCCCGCGCATGATCCATTTCATGGCTAAAGTCGAATTGTGGAGTTTCAAACCCTTGGGTTGGCTCATAGAACGGCTGGGGGCCTTCCCCATCAACCGGAGAGAAGTTGACCGAAGAGCCGTCAGAAGCGCTCTCGACCTACTGAGCGTGGGCGCGGTGCTCGGCGTGTTTCCGGAGGGCAGACGACAGCGGGAGTCCAAGCTTGGTGAGATCCGGCCCGGAGTCACCATGTTCTCGCTGCGTGAGGGCGTCAGCACCATCCCAGTGATCATGTGGGGCACCGACCGCGTGATAAGAGGGGGATTGCCGCGGTTTCCTCGGATAAAAGTGGCATTCGGCCCACCTATCGAAGTACCGGACACCCAGCTGCCGCGGTCTGAACGGGCCACCATCGCCGCGGAACGCTTAGCCCAAGCCTTCGGGAACCTGCTTTCCACGGTTCATCCGGACAAATGAGCCTTTTGCGCGTACGCATATCTGACCACGCCGGCTTCTGCTGGGGAGTGGAGCGGGCCCTTGAAATGACCTACCGTGCCGCCGAAGAGGCCCCCGCCCCGGTCAACACGCTCGGTCCCCTCATCCACAATCCGGGCGTCATCACCGATCTGAAGGCCCGCAAGGTAGGCGTAGTATCAGACACAACCGACATCCCCGGCGGCACCGTGATCCTGCGGTCACACGGAGTCCCACGAGAGACCCGCGAACTCCTCGCACAATCCGACCTCACCGTCGTTGACGCGACCTGTCCATTCGTCACCTCCGCCCAGGAGAAGGCGGCCCTGCTATGCGACGGAGGGTATATGGTGATCATCCTGGGGGAGAGGGACCATCCCGAGGTACTTGGCCTGAGATCGTATGCCGGCAAGAATTCCCTTGTGGTGGAGTCTCCCCGGGACCTGCCCACCAGGCTTCCCAGCAGGCGCATAGGCATCGTCGTGCAGACCACCCAATCTCAAGAACGCTTGGCCGAACTGGTCGCCGACCTCGCGCCACGAACCCGCGAACTCCTTGTCCACAACACCATCTGCAGCGCTACCGAGCAGAGGCAGACCGCCGCTATAGCCATGGCCTCCGAGGTCGATGCCGTTGTCGTGGTCGGCGGCAAAGAGTCGGGCAACACTCGACGCCTAGCGGAGCTCTGCGCGGCCAAACAACCGCACACTTACCACGTGGAGTCTGCCGGAGAGATCAATCCGACATGGTTCCGAGGCCTGCGCACGGTGGGCGTCACCGCGGGGGCCTCCACTCCACCTGAGCAGATCGAAGCGGTCGCAGCTAAGTTGGGGGAGATAGAGCCGTGACGGTCCCCAGGCCCCGTGTAGCCATCATCGGGTACCCCAATGTGGGCAAGTCGACCCTGTTCAACCGGATCACAGGTACTCGCGATGCCGTCGTAGCTCCCGAATCGGGAGTGACCCGTGACCGCAAAGAAGGAGAAGCCGATTGGAACGGGCGGACCTTCCTGGTAGTAGATACCGGCGGAATCGACCTTCAAAGCGACCAACCCCTCGGGAATGAGGTTCGCCACCAGGCTCAACTCGCACTGTCGGAAGCGGCGGTAGCCATCTTTCTGGTTGATGGCCGCGCCGGCCTCGCTCCACAGGACCACGAGATCGCTCAATTGCTTCGGGTGAGCAACGTCCCCGTCCTCTTGGCCGTCAACAAGCAGGACACTCGTGCCGCCCGTGACAGCCTCAATGAGTACTGGGAACTAGGCCTGGGGGTCCCTATTGGCATCTCGGCCGAGCACGGTCTGGGGGTAGGTGACCTACTTGACGAGGTTGTCAAGGCCCTTCCTGACGAAGCCGACACCCAAGAGGGCGTTGTACCCATACGGGTCGCCATAGTGGGGCGCCCCAACGTGGGCAAGAGCTCGCTTGTCAATGCTCTTTTGGGAGATAAGCGGACTATCGTCAGCACCATCCCCGGTACCACCCGGGATGCCATCGATACCAATCTGGTCTTCGAAGGTGCGCCGGTGACTATTGTTGACACGGCAGGACTGCGCCGACCGGGTAAACGAACAACCACCGACGTAGAATACTACAGTTCACTACGGGCGCTCAAGGCCCTGGAGCGGAGCGATGTGGCCTTGGTCGTAGTGGACGCCTCTGAGGGCCTCGTCGACCTCGATCTACAAGTGGTCTACGAAGCCCAGCGGGCCAAGTGCGCTACGGCCGTCCTTTTCAACAAATGGGACATCAACGCCATGGATTTGGACAACGCGACAGCCCGTCTCCGGAGCAAGGCCCAACTCAAGCCGCGCTGGCTCACGGTCTCCGCACTGACCGGTCGCGGAATCGAACGTGTCCTCCCGCTGGCCCGTGAGTTACACCGGCTTTACAGCAGCCGCATCCCCACAGCCGAGCTCAACCGTTGGCTGAACGAGTTACGGGCGAAGAGGCTCCCGGCAGCCAAGAAGGGGAAGACCATCAAGACTTTCTACATGACCCAATACGAGGTGAGCCCTCCCCGATTCAAGGTCATGGTCAACGCCCGGGCATTGGTCAACAAATCGTTCGCCTATCATCTGGAGAACCGCCTGCGCGAGGACTACCAGATGTGGGGTATTCCTCTGGTGATTGACTTTGAGGGTAAGGAGGAGAGGTACTCGTGAGCACCAACGCCGTCCTGGGAGCGGTCGGCCTGGTGGTACTGGGATATCTCTTCGGATCTCTATCTCCCAGTGTCTATCTCGGCAAAGCCATCAAGGGCGTCGACCTGCGCAATCATGGGAGCGGAAATGCGGGCTCTACCAATGCCTTCCGAGTGCTGGGCGTCCAGTTGGGCATTGCGGTCCTTATAGCCGATCTGCTCAAAGGCGCCATCCCCGTGTTGCTCGCCCGGCTGCTGCTCGCCCGTTATACAGAAGCGTCAGACTCCCAGGTCGCCCTAGCGACGGTCTTTGTTGGGCTTGCCACCATCGCCGGCCATAACTACTCAATCTGGCTACGGGGGAAAGGCGGCAAAGGAGTGGCTACAGGAGCAGGGGCGGCCACCGCCATGATGCCTATTCCTATGGCCTTCGTGGTGGCCCTTTTCGTGATCCTCCTGCTGACCGTTCGGATTGTATCTGTAGCCTCTATCGTCTGCACTGTGCTCTTTCCGGTGACCGCAGTGATCCTCGACCAACCTCTGCCGTATATAGTTCTTTGCTGCCTGATGTCGGCCGTGGTTCTATGGGCCCATCGCGGCAACTTCGTCAGACTGTGGCGTCGCACTGAGCCCCGGGTGGTTTTCCCCTGGAACAAGAAAGGCTCCGGTCCGGCCGATCCAGACCCGCGGGCGTCATAAACCCCGCATAGCCCTATTCCGCTGCAACCACACACCCGCTTCTGGCGTCCATCAGCGCCCGCACGCCGGCCCGGTGGCGTCGCGCCGCTACCTTCCTAACCGGTGCCCATGGCGTGGCGTTAAGCGGTTCAGGCGAGGGGACGATGAGTGACAAGCCCACGGGGAGCATTCGTCCGCAGCGCCGTGATGATCGATGTGCCGAGCAGCGGCGTGACAACTTACGTGCACCTGCTCTAATCTTGGCCCCTGCCGAGGCTGCGCGGTATACTGTTGGAGCGCATCGGGACGTGGCGTAGTTTGGTAGCGCATCCGGCTGGGGGCCGGAAGGTCGCCGGTTCAAATCCGGCCGTCCCGACCTAAAAAGCCCTGCAAACGCGGGGCTTTTCCCTTGGCCGGGTTGGTCCTGTTCCACAAATGTTCCACGAAAGTTCCACGAAAACTCCGAGCTACCCGTCGACCAGGGCCGCCAGACGACTCACGGCTTCCCTCTGTCCGCCCGGTAGGGTGTGTGCGTAGACGTCCAAAGTGAAGCCTACCGACGCGTGCCCTAAACGTTCCGAGACGAGTCGCGGATTGACCCCGGCGGCAAGAAGGAGGGTCGCGTGGGTGTGCCGCAGGTCATGCAGTCGGAGCCGCGGAAGGAGATCGTCGGGCCGTGCGCCCTCCTTATCTGCCTTCGTGTTGTATTCCCGCTGCAACCGTTCGAACATCCCGGTCACGCCGTCGGGGTGGTATCCCCGGCCGTCCTCACGGGTGAAGACCAAGCCCGTGTCCGTCCAGCATGTGCCCCACAACATACGCTCTTCTAGCTGTCGCTTTCGCCATGTCTTGAGTACCGCCACCGTCTCAGTGTCCAGGTCGATGCTGCGCCGGCCACGCTCCGTCTTCGGTGCTGCCGTGCCGTATATCGTCCGGGAGCGGGCGATGGTGACCACCCCGTTGTTCAGGTCGAGCTCGCCCCATTCGAGACCGAGCGCCTCTCCACGGCGAACGCCGGTCATGGCCATGAAGCGCCACAGGGGATAGAGGCGGTCTTCGGTCTGGCTCGACAGGAAGGTCTGTAGCTCTTCCGCCGTCCACACCTTCATGTCAGCCTTGCGCCTCGGCTTCGGCGGCTTAGTCTTCCGGCTTTCGGCGGGATTGTGGGTGATGTAGCGCCACTCCACGGCGTCGCTCAGTGCCCGATGCAACACGGCGTGAACGTGCCGGACCGACTTAGGGGAGAGACCCCGAGGCTTATCTTCGGTGCTGTAGCGGTGGCCGGTCTTCTCCAGCTCGCGATACATGGCGATGATCTGCGGTTCCGCCAGCTTCTGAAGACGTACATCCCCGAGGTGCGGCTTTATGTGCCGCTCCAGGATGATCTCGTAGTTGGCGTATTGGCTGGGGCCGACCGTCCCCTTGACCGCCGGCAGCCACACGTCCTCCAGGTACTCAGCAACCGTGATTCGGTCCGGTTCCACGAATCGGCCTTCGCCCATCCTGCCCAATACCTTGTTAAGCGCTTCCTGCGCCTCACTCTGCAGCCGAAAGCCGGCCCGCGAGACCTCGCGGCCGTCTGGAGTGCGGACCCGATACTGCCAGCCACCCCGCCATTTTCGGACGGATCCCCTCATAGTCTGTTCTCCCTTCGCCACGCCTCCCTTATTGGCGCACTCTCTTCCCACTTGCGCCGATAGTCGGTATAGGAGATCCAAGGGCCGCGCTCTCTTTCCCACGGATCAGCCTTACCGAGAATCAAATGTCGAGCGTCCTCCTTAGGGTCGACGTCTGCTGGGGGCCCAGGGAAGGGAATACCAAGCTCCAGTCCTTGACCCAGCACGCCCGAGAAAGTGGGATCCAAGAGAGCGACAACGTAGGTCTTCAGTGCAAGCGCCAGGGCAAAGAGCTCATCAATGCTGGTAGCCCGTATGCCTCGTTCGACGTCTGACACGGTGACGCGTGACCATCCTTCGAAGCCGAGCTCATTCATCCACTGCGCGAGCTCAGCCTGCGTGATCTGTCGAAGCTGACGGAACGCCCGTACATTGTCGCCGAAGGCGCCGGAGGGGAAACGTGTTCCCGGTGACGGCTTGCGTCCTTGTGCCGCCGGCGTGCGACTGGCACTCCGCCGTCTGTTGGTCTGAGAACCGGCAGGTGTGGGCTTCACCTGGTCTCCCTTCGTTCGTGTTTGTCTCGCCCTCTCATCCTAAAGCACCATGACCGATATGTCAAGCCATCACACATAAGCCCGGCTCGTTCCAACGTGATGTCATACAACTTGACGCCATCCTAGTTATCCGGTATGGTGATGTCAGATAGTTTGACGTATTAACCGACCGTACTCGGTCAAGGGACCTTGAGAACCAAATAGGTCTCAGGCGGGCAGGAAGACCCGCCAAGCGGAGCCCCAGCCGGGGCCTCGCTCGAAACCGCCTACCCAAGAACGATCAACACCACCGTGGAGGTGATAACGATGTCCACTAAGAAACTGAGTCCCTGGGAAACCTTCAAAACCGACCCCGACCCGCTTTCCAAGATCCGCGAGATCAAAGCGGCCCTGCCGAGCGGTCCCGGACTGCCCGGGCTCTACAAGGAATACCAAGAGCGGGGAACCGTGCTCGGAATCCCAGTCCTGAAGGTTGGCCGGAACGTTTTCGTCCCGCGTCAGAAGGTCATCGACCGAATCGAGGGGCGATGAGCATGAGCGCCCCAAAGAAGAGCGCCCCGGCCGTCACCGGAGCGCCTAAGCAAGCCGTGCCCACTCCTCAAGTAAGTGCCGGTCCTGCTGCGTCTACCGTACCACCGACGCGGCCGTCCGGCAAACCCTACAGCGTGCACCGCCCCAGTCGAGGCCCGCTCGATGCAGTGAGGCTCTTTTGTCTCGAATGCATGGGAAGTAGTCTCGAATTCGGCCGGGAGGACGCCGCCGTCCGGGACTGTCCCTGCGGAGAGATGTGCTCGTTGTATCCGTATCGCTTCGGCAAGA
>JAXGNF010000044.1:0-19791 GCA_040768135.1 Thermoleophilia bacterium
CTTGTCGTACATATGTCTTGATTATCAGATGGAGACCCTGCCGGGACAGCCGTTTTCCGCGATCGTTCAAGAAAAGCTCGGGCGCTTTCAAAGTGCCCGGTCCCCCCAAAAAGGGCCGGCCTCTCTGGTTGTAGGCGCGCAAAGCCTCCAAGGCTTTGCGTCCCAAAGGGACCACCCGCTCCTTGTCGCCCTTGCCCACGGTACGGACGAAGCCTACGTCGAAGTCGATATCTTGAAGCCGGAGAGACAGGACTTCCGAAGCCCGTAGGCCTGCCCCGTACAAGGTCTCAAGCAGAGCCCGGTCGCGCAACCCCCTGGGTCCGGCTTTGGGTCCAGCGAGTAGACGCTCCATCTCTTCCACTGTCAAAGTCCGCGGTAGTTCGGATTCGAGCCGGGCGCCGGCCAGGCCGTGGGTAGGATCTGAGACGACTAAGCCGGTGAGCAGTGCCCTCTGGTAGAAGGATCGTATGGCTGCCGTCTTACGGGCCCGCGTCGACGGCCGCCACATCCCTTGTGCTAGAAACTCGCGCACATCGTCGGGCGAAGCCGTGAGCAGGGTGGCCCCCCTCTCGTTAAGAGAGGCCATGAATTGCTGCAAGTCCCGTTGATAAGATTCGATCGTTCGTTCCGACAGACCCTTCTCAAGACGGAGCGCGCGCAGATGAGCGGTCAAGGCCGGATCCTGGTCAAGAGCCGAGGACATCGGTTCCTCCTTGCCGCGCAGATCTATGGGTAATCTATCGGGAGAACGTACTCCAACGGGAAGTACGGGTTGTCGGTCGCTTCGGCCACCTCGCGCAGGGTGACTTTGCCTTCCATGACGTTGACACCCCGGGCCAAGGCCGGGTCAGAACGCGCGGCCTCCACCAACCCTAGGTCGGCGATCTCCAGGATATAAGGCAGGGTGACGTTTGTCAGTGCATGGGTCGAGGTGATGGGAACCACTCCCGCCATGTTGTCGACGCCGTAATGGATGATGCCGTGCTTGACGAAAGTGGGATCACGATGAGTGGTCACGCGGGAAGTGGCTACACAACCGCCTTGGTCGACGCTCAGGTCGACGATGACCGAACCCGGCTGCATCGAGCGGACCACGTCCTCGGCAACGAGGACCGGCGTCCGGGCTCCCGAAACAAGTATGGCCCCGATGACCACATCGGCCTTCAGCACCTCTTCTTCGATGGTGAGTTGGTCGCTGTGGAGGGTCTGCACGCCTGGGAGTTCGCGTTGGGCCACGGCTAGGGTAGGCAGGTCTATGTCTAAGATCTTGGTGTGGGCTCCCATACCGGCAGCGAGGGCGGCCGCATTTCTTCCCGCGATTCCCGCGCCCAGGACCACGACGTTGGCGGCTTTCACTCCGGTTGCGCCTCCGAACAACTTCCCCTTGCCCCCACTCGTACGCTCCAAGAAGTTAGCTCCCACCTGCGGAGCCAACCGTCCGGCTATCTCGCTCATCGGGGTGAGCAAAGGTCGGACGCCATCCGCACTCTCAACCGTTTCGTAGGCCAAGCATGTGGCGCCGCTGTCAATTAGAGCCTGAGTCAGAGTGGGGTTAGGAGCCAAGTGGAGAAAGGTGCATAAGATGTGGTGAGGCTCGAGCCGTGTGTACTCCTCCGGTAACGGCTCCTTCACCTTCACTATCAACTCGGCTTGGGCAAAAACCGCCTCCGCGTCCGGAACGATACGTGCTCCTGCCCCTACATAGGCGTCGTCGCCGAAGAAGGACCCCTCCCCCGCCCCATGTTGGACGAGAACTTCGTGGCCTCGGCTGGTCAGTTCCTTGGTTCCGGCCGGGGTGAGGGCGACGCGGTACTCGTCTTGGCGGATCTCTGTGGGTACTCCGATTCGCATCTCAACCGTTCCTCAAGTCGTGTTGGCTACATCCCCCTGTCTGACTATGTCAACGAGTAACAAAGTCGCCAGGGTCTTAGCGTCCGGCACATCCTGTGGATGTTGGAGTAATCGCCTCAGCGGGTACCGTACCACGACGATGTCCTCGTCGTCATCTGGGTCAGGTCCGACCTCCCGAAGATCGCGCGCCAGGAAGGCGTGGAGGACCTCGCTGACATAACCCGGAGTGGAATAGAAGGAACCGAGGTGATCCCAACGGTCGGCCACCAGGCCGACTTCCTCACGCAGTTCTCGCTGGGCTGCCGCCAACGGTTCTTCGCCCGGTTCCAATCCTCCGGCAGGAAGTTCAAGTAGATACCGCCCGATTGGGTGCCGATACTGTCGTACCAGGTAGACGTGCTCCTCAGCGTCCAGGGCCGCGACTACGATTGCTCCTGGGTGTTGTACCACCTCGCGGAAGGCGGTGCCTCCGTGCGGCAAGACGATCTGATCTACGCGGAGGTCGACTATCTTACCGCTATAGATCTGTCTCGAAGAGATCACCTGGGGGATGACGTCCCTTACGGCCGGGGTGATCGGCGGATGTCGAGGCGTATCTGTCACGGCTCGATTGCCCCCTTCTTTGGGCGCGGCGCGTAGTCGGGCGCCAGGATTATCAACTGCAAGACCAGGGCGCAGAGCTTCTCGAGCTCGTCTAGGGGAATGAACTCATCAGGGCTATGCCCTCTCATCATCCCCGCGCACAGGTTGATGGTTGGTAGCCCGCGGGCGTTAAGAACGTTCGCGTCCGACCCGCCGCCGGCCGTTAGGATGCGGGGTTCCAGATTCAAAGCTGTTACGGCCGCCTTAGCCAGCCGCACCACGGGAGACCGTCCTGTGAGGGAGAAGGCTCGGAACTCATGGACCAGGCTCACGTCGACGTCGACGCCAGTCTGAGCCGCCGCCACCTGGATGGCGTCCACCATAGCCGCCGCCACCTCGGCCAGTTTTTCCTCATCGTGCCCCCGGCATTCGCCCTCGATCACACAGTGGTCGGGTACGATGTTCGTGGCCACTCCTCCGGCGATGACGCCGATATTGGCACTGGTCTCCTCGTCTAGACGTCCAAGGGGCATGGCTCCCACCGCTCGACCGGCAGCCTGTATGGCGCTGCGACCTCGTTCCGGCTCCACCCCCGCGTGGGCCGCCTGGCCGTGGAATGTGGCCTTGAGATTCTGCATAGAGGGGGCTTTGTTCACTATGCCTCCCACAGGTCCCGATCCGTCGAGAACTGCAGCCAAAGGGCTCTTGAGAACCGTTTCGCGGAAATGCTTGGCCCCCACGAGACCGATCTCTTCGGAAACCGTGAAGAACAATTCATATGAGGGGAACGAGAGCTCCGACTCGGTGAGAAGCTCGGTGGCGTGGAGCAGGGCGGCGATGGCCGCCTTATCGTCGCTTCCTAAGATCGTTCCACTCAGGTTGCGAAAGACCCCATCGTCTCCTAACACAGGTTCGATTGGTCCGGTAGGCATTACGGTGTCAAGGTGCGCTCCGAGGGCCAGACAAGGTTGAGCGTTAGGATCCCCAATACGGCACCAGAGGTTGCCCGTGTCACCGCCGGTCGCCGGTCCGGCATCGTCTTCGTGCACCTCCACCCCTATATGTTCCAGACACGAGATGACATTGTCGGCTACATCGCGTTCGGCGCCCGACGGGCTTGAGATGCGGGTCAGCATAAGGAATAGTTCAGTGAGCCGCTCTCTGGAGGGTTCGGGTAGGGTTTTCATGTACAGGCGCCTTTCGTTTCGTAGGCTGCAAACCAGCGGCCGTTCAGTCGCCGCCCACCCTGGTGGAGCGTTACCTCGACACGACCTCCGAATAACAGATATGGCCGACTCGGCCGGCTTCTGGCTCTGGAGTGAAACCGGCAGGGTGGAACCTTGGGACGATCGATGGACTTGGTGATTCTGATTGGATGGCCGTAGAGACCCGTCTGTCGATAGGAGCGGTCCTCGGTGGCCAATTGTAGGCCTCGAGCTTCTGGAGGACGGTCGAGGGGTTCGGCGGCGGTGCCGTAGCCGGGTGAAGAGACCACGCCGACTGTTACGAACACATGTTTGACCACGCTCACCTCTGCCGTGTCATCAAGGACTTCGAGAACCGGAGGGACGGGTGGCAAGGCGCCCCACAGTCATTTTAGTCTAAGAGCCCCCCTGACGCCCTGTCTCTGAGTTCGCGCGCGTGGGCCAAAGCCTCGGTGTCACCGGGGCGTCCACCCAACATGCGGCATAGCTCTTCGACGACTCCGTCGTCTGTGAGCGGCGACAGACGCGTGGTGGTCATCTCTCCCTCTGTAACCTTATCGATAAGGTAGTGACGGTCGGCCAGTGCGGCTACTTGGGCCAAGTGCGTGACTACAATGAGTTGCGAACGTCTCGCGAGTTCGCTCAACTTGTTGGCGACCGCGACGGCAGTGCGGCCGCCGATGCCGGCGTCGATCTCGTCAAAGACCAAAGTCTCGTTGCCGCCGATTCCGGCCAAAGCGCACTTGATGGCCAGAAGAACCCGGGAAAGCTCCCCGCCCGAAGCGGTACGCGCCAGGTTGCGTGCGGGTTGACCCGGGTTGGCCGCAAGCCGGAAATCGACCGTGTCGGCTCCGGTCTCGCCCAGACCCTCCCACTCGGTAGTCGAGTCGACTGCGATGGAGAAGCGGGCCGCGGGCATACCCAGGCCTTCCAACTGGGTGGCGATCGCCTGCTCCAACTCCGGCGCCGCCCGGCGTCGGCCCTCGCTGAGGGCGGTGGCCAAGTCCAGAGCGCGTGCGGCCTTGACGATTCGCTCCTCCTCGAGTCGCGCCAGGTCTTCCTCTCCCTCTTCGAGGTACGCCAGCCGTTCTGTAGCCCACTGCAGGTGAGACAGCGTCTCCGCAGTGGAGCCACCGTACTTGCGTCCGATATCCGTGTAGAGTCTCAGCCGGTCGTTCACGAGGGCGAGGCGTTCCGGATCGACCGAGATTCGCGAAACGTATGCGTGCAGGTCACGGGCCAGCTCGGACACCTCGTACTGCACGTCGGCCAAGGCGCGGGTCATGCGGTCTAACTCTGGGTCTATCCCTGCTAGTCCGGCCAATTGCTGCGCTGCTTGAGCCATGAGTGTCACGGTGTCCGCACCCTCGGTCTCCCCGCTCAAGGAGTTGGCGGCCGCACCGGCCGCTCTCAGTACTTCCTCGGCCCGTGAGAGTAACCTTTGTTCGCTGACAAGGGCCTGCTCTTCCTCGACGGATAGCTGCGCTTCGTTCAATTCACCCACCTCGAAGTGCAGTAGGGCGATCTCCCGTTTCCGAGCTTCGCAGTCCGACCGGGCCTCTTTCAGCATTCGTCCGGCAGCGCGGGCCTGATCGAAAGTAGCGCGGAAATCTGTGGCGAGACCCATCATCTCGGTCCCTGCCCATTGGTCGAGCACCGTCAACTGGTAGCGCGGGTTAAGAAGTCTACGGTATTCGTGCTGACCGGCAAACGATAAGAGGCCTCCCACTATCACGGCCATGGCTCCGAGGGTGACGGCTGTATCGTTGACAAAACAGCGGTTGCGCCCCTCCCTACCTAGGCGTCGCGAGACTATCAGCTCCCCGGGGGTGATCTCTCCCACGAGGAGCTTGGCGTCATTGGCGATCTCCCTGATGTCGGCATCGTCTAGTTCGAACACCGCTTGGATCAGAGCGTCGGGCGCGGCTGCACCCACGAGACCTTCTTCCGCCCTCTCCCCCATGAGTAGGCCCAGGGCCCGCGTGAGGAGGGTCTTGCCGGCACCGGTCTCCCCGGTGAGTACGTTCAGCCCCGGATGAAACTCAAGGACGGCATCCTCGATCAGTACAAAATTCCGGATGCTTAAAGAGAGGAGCACAGCCTATATGTCCTAGAGGAGGCGGTCTCTAAAATGGTGATAGAGGCTGTCACCTTCAAGAAGGGCGAGCGAGGCCATGCCCGGCGTAGTCTTAATACGGACGACGGTTTCCGGTGACAGTGTGGCCGTTCTCTGACCATCTACATCGAGGTAGCTCACCCCGTCGCGATCGATGTTCACAATCTCGAGGATATCTTGAGGCGCCGCGACGACGGGCCGGACTCCGACCGCGTGGGGTGCTACCAGACTGATAACGTAGGCGTCGACTGAGATGCCCAAGAGCGGTCCTCCGGCGGCGAGGCTATAGGCGGAAGAGCCGACGGGAGTGCCCACGACCACTCCATCACACTGCACTTCGAACATCGTGACCCCATTGATGATAAGTGCCAGGGAACATGCGTGTGAGCTGTCGCCTTTGGTGACGACCACGTCGTTTGTCGCCCGGAAGACCTCGTCGGCCACGGTGGCTTCCAACCCCATGAGCGGGTACTCTCGGAACTCTCCCGCCAAGAGTCGGGAAAGCCCTTGAACAACGTTGTCTCTATCGATGGTAGCTAAAAAGCCGACCCGTCCCAGGTTGACGCCCGCGACGGGGATGTGAAGGTCGCGCGTGAGATTGAAGGCGCGCAACATCGTTCCGTCTCCGCCAAGAACCAAACAGAGTCCTACGCCTTGAAGGTCGTCTGCCTCGGCAGCCAAGACTGCGCTGCCATTTGCCCGTAGGATTTCCCCGTGCTTGTCCCATTCATAAGCGGGCGCCAAGACTTCGACTCTTCTCTCGCCCAGGTATGTGAGCGCCTCTCGGAGAGAGTCGCCGGCTATGGACGGCTCTCTGTGGGTGAGTATGACGACGCGTTCTATGATCTTCCTCACGATGCCGCTCCCGGCGCGACCACTTCTTCGCCCTCGACCGTACTCCATACGACTGCCTCAAGCCTATCAACTTCCAGGCCTGTTTCTCCACCACGGGCAACATGGATGAAAAACTCCTGGTTGCCGTCCGCCCTCTTCAACCCCGACCGGCACATGCCGCGCACTTCCAATCCGGCCACTTCTATCATGAAGCGCGCACATTCGATGAGCACCTTTCGATGTACGGCCGGGTCTCTAACAATACCGCCTTTGCCCACTTCGGCGGGTCCGGCTTCGAACTGGGGCTTGACTAATATAAGGCCCGAGAAGTGAGGCGCGAGAACGGCGACTACGGCGGGCACGATCTTGTTCACTGAAATGAACGAGACATCCATGGTAAGAAAATCAGGTTGGTACGCCAATTGTGCGGGTGTCAGATAGCGCGCGTTGACCCTATCGACGACCACCACCCGGGCGTCCGAGGCCAGTCGGGCGTCGAGTTGTCCTCGTCCTACGTCCAAGGCGATCACCCGCGCAGCCCCGTTCCGCAGAAGGCAGTCCACGAATCCTCCGGTGGACGCTCCCACATCGAGAGCAGAGACACCTTCCACAGCCACACCGAGGACGTCCAAGGCATACGCGAGCTTCTCACCTCCCCTGGATACGAAACGGGGGCGTTGCTTCAAGGATATCTCTACATCAGGCGACACGAGAGTGCCGGCTTTGTCGGCGACCCTGCCCGCGACTGATACTGATCCCGCCATAATGAGAGCGCGCGCCAGACTGCGCGTTTCGGCCAGACCTCTGGCCACCATCGCCTCGTCGAGACGGGAGCGGGGCCGGGCGCCCACCCCGTCCTCAATTCTCCCCGCGCCGGGCTCTTTCGACGAGTCGCACGGCTGTTGCCTTCAACGCTTCGGCGGTCAGCCCCACGTCATGGCGGAGCACGTCGATGGGGCCTTGTCCGACAAAGGCATCGGGGAGCCCGGCACGTCCGACAGGCCGGTGGAGACCGGCGTCGGCCATCACTTCTAGGACTGCCGACCCGAATCCTCCCGCAAGAACATTCTCTTCAACAGTGACCACGACCTGATGGGCTTCTATTAGCGGACAGAGGGTCTCTGTGTCCAGGGGATGAAGTCTCTTCACAGCGGCTACGGTCGTTGAGAGCCCTATCTGAGCCAGAAGGTCGGCTGCCTCTTCGGCCAATCCGACGACGGGACCGACTGTCAGGAAGAGCACATCTGTGCCGGCCTGCATGGTCTCTACCCAAGGTCCGTCGTGCGGTCGTATCGAGTCCTCCAACGCCGCCCCACCTCCGGCCAGACGCGGGTACCTGATGACCGACGGACCCTCTAGTTCTAACGCAGTCGCCAACATGCGGCGGAGTTCGGCCTCGTCTTTGGGCACGAAGATAGTCAGACCGGGCACGATACGCAGGAACGACAGATCGAAGGCACCGTGATGCGTGGGCCCATCGGCTCCCACAAGGCCGGCTCGGTCGACCGCGAACACGACAGGGAGTCTCTGCAGACATACGTCGTGGATCAGTTGATCGTAAGCCCGTTGCAAGAAGGTCGAATAGATGGCTACGACCGGGCGCTTCCCCGCTAATGCGAGACCGGCGGCAAGTCCTACCGCGTGGGCTTCGGCGATCCCGACATCAAAGAACCGTTCCGGCAGAGCCTCTTTCAAGAGATCCAAACCGGTCCCGCCCGCCATGGCGGCGGTAATGCCTACGATCCGCTCGTCGGCTCGGGCCAATTCGACCAGTGCTTCCCCGAACGCTTGGGTGAAGCCGACGGAACCCTCCGGGTCTAGCGACTCCCCCGTTGGGACCGAGAAACGCGGGGTTCCGTGATAGCGGCCGGGTTGTCGCTCGGCAGGGGGGTAGCCTCTGCCCTTGACGGTTCGACAGTGCAGCAGAACCGGACCTTCCACTAACAGGGAGCGTCTGATACTGGCTCGTAACTCCTCGATATCGTGTCCGTCGACGACGCCGACATATGTGAGGCCCAGTTCTTCGAAGAGCATCCCCGGAACCACGGCGGCCTTGAGACCCTCCTTCAACTGGGTGCCGATGACGGCCAATTGTTCCCCGACGCCGGGAAGGCGGTGTAGCCGGCGCTCTAGATCACGACGGAAGCGATACAGAGTTGGATCGGTGCGCAAACGAGAGAGGTAGGCACTTATGGCGCCCACGTTGTGGTCGATAGACATAGCATTGTCGTTCAGGACCACGAGCAAAGGCGTGTGCAGGTGCCCGGCATGATTGAGTGCCTCGTAAGCCATACCTCCTGTCAAGGCGCCGTCACCGATCACGGCGACCACCCGGCCTGGTGTTTGATCGGTCGCGGTAGTAGGGGCGCGGAGCCTTCCCTCGATCATCCCGACGGCGGTACTAATCGAAGTGCTGGCGTGTCCGGCCGTGCAGGCATCGAACGGGCTCTCGTCCCTGCAAGGGAATCCCGCCAGACCACCGTACGTGCGGATGGTGTGGAATGTCTCGAGTCTGCCCGTCAACATCTTGTGGGCGTACGCCTGGTGCCCCACGTCCCAGATGATGGAATCCTTCGGCGTCTGGAGTTCGGCATGGAGCGCGATTGTGAGCTCCACCGCCCCCAGACTGGCTCCCAGATGACCTCCATTCTGGGAGATCGTCTCGATAATCTCCTGCCTCACTTCTTCCGCTACCCGGCGCAGAGAGGCAGGGTCGAGTCTACGTAGGTCGCTCGGGAGGTCTAGGGTGTCGATCAGTCTTTCAGGATTCGTGCTCATGTTTCGGCTTCTTCGGCAGAACGCGACGTGGGTCGGGCCCAATCAGCATCCGTTACCATCGCTCCCAATACACCGTTTACCAGGGCACTCGCCTCCAGGGAACAGTAGCGCTTGGCGAGTTCGACGGCCTCGTCGATGATCACCGGCTTGGGTACTGTTGGCTGAAAGAGTAGCTCATACGTTGCGATCCGAAGGATCGAACGCTCCAAGACGCCGAGTCGGTCGAGACTCCAATCTGCTAGATGTTGCTGTAGTGTCTCGTCGATGACTGTGAGTTGATCACTTGTGCCCCGGAGTAGCGCGATGGTATACGTCCCTGTATCGTCGTTGGAGAGGGCGGTGATAGCCTCCTCGGGATCGATCCTCAGAAGATCTTGCTTATAGAGGGCAAAGACGGCTTGGCGCCGTGCGCTTCTCCGACCGACAACCACTGGTTCTTACGCTAGGCATCCGCAGGAAAGACGCCGCTGAAGACTACGTCGACTCCTGATACCGCGAGTCCCGTCATATGAGCAAGGGCGGTAACGATCTTATCCCGCATCTCGTCGGCCAAGGTCGGCAGATGCTCACCCATTCGCCCCTCAACATGTATCTCGACGTGGCACTGCTCCCCGTCCACCGCCACTTCCACCGGCCGGACACGGGTGAGGGGCAATGGAGAGTGAACGCGAATCCGCGCGTCGTGTTCCACCGAGCCGCGGACTATGGCTTCAAGGACCGACGTGGATATGAGGTATTCTGTCACAGCCCGTCCTCTATGCCCTCGAAAGGTACTCGCGCGTACGGGTGTCGATACGCACCACTTCGCCCGGTTCTATGAAGAGAGGCACCTGCACCGTGGCCCCCGTCTCAAGAACGGCTTCCTTCGAACCACCCGATACTGTATCACCCCGCACCCCTGCAGCGGTCTCCACGATCTTGAGGTCGACGAACGTAGGCAGTTCTACATCGTAAGGCTGGCCGTCAATGTAGACGACCTCGACCTGCATGTTCAGTGTCATCAGATCGAAACGTCCTTCGAGGGTACTCTTGGGCAGCGACAGCTGTTCGAAAGTCTCTGAGTCCATGAAGACCATCTGGTCTTGCTCATCATAGAGGTACGTCATGGGACGGCTCTCAGTGCGGAGCTGTTCGAACTTGGTCTCGGGCCGAAAAGTCCGGTCTATCAACGCCCCCGTCGAGATGTTTCGCATTTTCGTGCGTACGAAAGCGCCGCCTTTGCCGGGTTTGACATGTTGAAACTCGACAATGCGGTAGGTCTCGCCCTCATAGCGGATGGTCATGCCTGTCTTGAACTGATTGGTCGAGATCACGTGCCAGCCTCCGGAAACTACGGTTTGAGAGTCGGTTTCACAGCGAAGTCTCGTCCAGAAACCGGTTTCAAGCCAAAAACTACCATGCACAGGACGGTGCGAGCGTGAATTCTACTACACCTCCCGAAACCGCGCCCGCTTGAAAGCTAAGATCGACCTGCCTCAGCGAGTTTTATGAGTCGACGGACGGCCTCCAGATAGCCTTGGGGGCCTTTGCCCGAGATGGTGAAACTTGCGACAGATGAGATGACAGAGTGGCGACGCCACTCCTCTCGTGAAGAGATATCAGAAAGGTGGACCTCAGCGACAGGGCAATCTACCAACTCCAGTGCATCATGGATGGCATAACTGTAGTGCGTCCAAGCGCCTGGATTCACAAGCAGGGCTCCCTCCCGGCGGTGGGCGTGCAGGTATTCGACGTAGGTCCCTTCATGGTTCGTCTGAAGACATAGACAGGTCCACCCCAAGCGCAGGGCCTCATCGGTCACCATTCTCTCCAGGGCTGCAAGCGTTATAGCGCCGTAGTGCTCGGCCGGACGCTCCCCCAGCAGGTCGAGATTCGGACCGTGCAGCACGACGATGCGCTTCTCTCGATCACTCACTCCCGTGGTTCTCCTGATCACTCACTCCCGTATGACCTCCAAGGCTGCTAGGAGTACATCCCTGGGGACATCCACACTCCATACAGGGTGGCCTATTCTTCTCAGGCAGACGAATCCCTGTGTTTTGGCAGTACGTTTCTTGTCGCGGGTTGTAGCTGTGGCCAGTGTTTCCGCCGAAGCTGTGCGAACCGACGTCGGTAGGCCGAATTGACGCAATAGGGCCCCGGTCCGTTCGCGCACCGAGGGGTCTAGCCCGAGGAGTGATTCACTGACAGCAAGGGCGACCAGCAGCCCCAGGCCGACCGCCTCCCCATGGCCGAGGGTGCCGAAGCCGTGAACCACCTCCAGGGCATGAGCGGTCGTATGTCCAAGATTGAGGACGGCGCGCTTCCCCTTCTCTCTCTCGTCTTCTGCCACCACCTGGGCTTTGAGGCCCACATTGGTCCTCGCGATCTCTGCCAAAACGCCGAGGTCGCGGGCTAGGACCTGCTCTGCTTGGGCCTCCAATGATTCAAAGGCCGCGGATGAGGCAAGTAGAGCATGCTTGACCACCTCCCCCAAACCGTTTGAGAACTCCCTCTCGGGCAGAGTAGTCAAAGTGGCCGGGTCGATTACCACCAAGTCTGGTTGATAGAATGCGCCCACCAAGTTCTTGCCTGCCGGTAGGTTGATTGCCGTCTTGCCGCCGACGCTGGAATCGACCTGAGCAAGAAGGCTGGTCGGAATCTGCCAGAGTGAGATACCCCGCTGGTATGTGGCCGCTACGAAGCCTCCGAGATCTCCCACCACTCCGCCTCCCAGGGCCACCAGCGTGTCGTCGCGCCGAGTCCCTTGGGCTACGAGTCGGTTCCAACAGTCTGCCAGCGTCTCCACGCTCTTGCTATTTTCTCCCGGAGTCACCGATATGACGTCGTCCCGATGAAGCACGTCGAGTATAGAGAGCACCCGATCCCCCCAGGACGCCGCAACGTTGTTGTCGGTGAGCACCCGGAGCCGGGCACCTGTTACATAGGCTCGTTGGGCCTTCTCGGCGAGCACCTCCAGCGCCCCTTCGCCTCCGACCGCCAGGGAAGGGCGCTGGGTGGCGGCGATCCGTCTTGCCCACAGTGTCCCCCAGGCAGTTCCTGCCGTCTGCAGGATTTCGACCACGTCTCTTGCTACCGTATCCACATCTCTTGCCTCGGTAGGAACCACCACGTCCGAATAGCGCTCATACAGATCACGACGCCTTGCCCACAGGGTCAAGAAGCTGTCGCGATCGACTGCCAGGGGGCGTGTGCTGCCTTCGACCCGGCGCCAAGCCTCCTCTGCACTTATTTCCAGCAGCACGATGCCGCCGCGTTTGCGCAACATCTCGACTGCAGCGGGGCTCTCTAGCGTCCCTCCCCCGAGCGCGACCACCAGTCCACCCTCAGGGGCCTCGTTGAGAAGCTCCGTCAATAGGTTGGTCTCTTCGACTCTGAAAGCAGCCTCACCGTTGGCTGCAAAGAAGTCGGCAATGCTCGTGTCGTGCGTTCGGATGAACTGTTCGTCGAGGTCCACGAACTTCCAGCCGAGGCGGGCGGCAACGACTGCCCCCACCGTCGACTTGCCACTACCCATGAAGCCGGTGAGCGCTAAGAACGGCGCCACAGACCTCGGGCCTCCAGACCGGCCTCGTATGTGCGGACTGAAGACAGCAACTCGGTCATGCTGTCTCCACCGAACTTCGTCAGGTATGCTCCTGCCATGACGATGGCGACCATAGCCTCGCCCACAACTCTGGCCGCCGGAACCGCCACCACGTCGCTCCGCTCAACGTGCGCAGCGACCTCTGTCAAGGTCTCAATATCCACTGAGGGGAGTGGAGTGGTCAGGGTGGGAATGGGCTTCATCGCAGCTCTGATAACGATGGGGAGGCCGGTGGTCATGCCTCCTTCGAGACCGGCAGCTCGATTCGTATCCCGCGCAATCCAGCGTCTCTCACCCTCACGTCGCAGCACCAAGGGGTCGTGCACCTCTGAGCCGGGTTTGCCCGCATTTGCGAACCCTTCGCCCAGTTCCACTCCCTTGATGGCCGGTATGCTCCCTACGGCCCCGAGTAGACGTCCATCAAGTCTTTCATCCATCCGCATATAACCACCCAGTCCTGGGCAGGCGCCCCAACACCAGATTTCGAAGATGCCTCCGAGAGACTCTCCGGCCTCACGCGCCTCGTCGATAGCCGTGCACATGGCTGCGCCTGCATGCGCGTCTTCGCACCCTACCGGTGAGACTTCGACCGAATCCCAATCGATGCTTCCTGGGCTGATCGGTTCCACGTGGCTCGCTGCCGCCACATTGCCGATCCGGATCACTCGAGCACGAACATGTACGCCAACATCGGCAAGAAGGCGCTTACACACGGCGCCGGCAGCCACCCGTCCGACCGTTTCTCTCGCACTTGCCCGTTCCAGCACATCTCGGACGTCGGAGTGGCCGTACTTGGCGCAACCGGATAGGTCGGCATGTCCCGGGCGGGGTATGGTGACTTCCGGGCGGTGCCGGTCGGAAGGGGTCTCACTTGGCTCAGGCGACATGACGTCCAGCCAGTTCTTGTGATCGCGGTTCTCGATCAATATACAGATCGGGCTGCCGAGAGTACGGCCTTGACGCACACCGGCGACGAGCCTGCACCGGTCCGTCTCAATGGACATGCGAGCTCCTCGGCCGTAGCCTTGTTGCCGTCGAGCAAGGTCAAGATCTATATCGGCGGCTCGGATCGCGAGGTGGGCGGGGATGCCTTCTACCACGCACACTTCGGCCGGACCATGTGACTCCCCTGCGGTGACTACTCGGAGTTTGGTCATAAGCCCCTCCTCATGCCACCGGAAGAAGGCTCGTTACTTCGCAACGACAGGCCGTCGAGCGAGATACGAGATCTCCGCGGCGCTACTCGTAGACGACTTGACCTGCCGAAAGGACGAGGGTCTCACTACCATGGAGCAGTGTAGCTACCTTGCTCGCAGTGCTCAAATCGAGCACTTTGATCTGGCCCCAACTGCTCGAAACGACGTCACCCACCCGTCTGTCTTTGTAGACGCTGCTGTCGACCTGGAAGGTGACGGCCGGCGACCCGCCTACCTCGTTCATAGAAAGGATCTTAAGCGTGTGCAGGTGCGGCGCTGTAGTAGTGGTAGTCGGTGGTGGCTCGGTGGTCGTAGTGCTGGTCGGGGGCCAGGGGACATAACCGGTGGTACTCGTGATGGTTGGTCGGTAAGAGGTAGTCGGAGAAACCTGGGTGGTGACTGAGCCTCCCGGAGTGCCTGAGGTAGTGGTTGAGCTACCCGTGGTGGTAGTTGTACCGCTCTCTACATGGACATTCTGCTGGATGAAGGGGTCCTTGCTCCTGAATGTGGAGAGCAGTTCGGGGTCGATCATACTGGGGTTCAGACTCACGCCGGCCACCGTACCGTGGACCCCGGTTTCCGTCCGTCCGGCGCTCTGGCGGTCGCCGTCACCGGATCCGCCGCCAGCACAGCCGGCCACCAGCAGGCAGAAGCCTCCCAGCAATAGCAACACCGTCGTTGGCAAATAGCAGGACCTCGACTTCTTCATAGCTGTCTACCCCACCTACTCATTGCCACCGGTCGATGGCGCATTCGCCGTCGAACGAGTGGTTCCGTCTGAAGCGGCCGTGGTTGCAAGATCTGCGACGAATGCATACATGGTCATGGATACCGTCAGCCTGGGACTGACTCCTCCTGCGAGAGACTCACCCTGTTCGGCAAGACCGAGTTGGAGGTTCTTGATCGCAAGTAGTCTCCCGGGACCGGCCGCCATCTGTTCGGCCCTATACACGAAATCGCTGACATCGAAGAAAGTCCCTTCGAACTCCAGCCCCAAAGGAAGGATTTTGTAGTCCGAAACGCCCGAATCCAAGGGTGCGCTGGGGGTGATGGCGATGAACTCGATTCCGGCCTGGTCGGCAAGAGTCTGTATCTGTAGGAGTAGACTGGGTACTTCTTCCGACGTGGGCACGATCTTAGCCAACTCGAGAAGCCGGGCCTGGTTTCTGCGCCCCTCTTCACGGGTGGCTTCAGCTTGAGCCAGGCGGGTTCGGGCCTGCGATAGCTTAGCCTGTTCTTTTTTGATCTGGTCCTGAGCAGCAACGATATCGCTGTGGAGAGGATTCAGCAGGAAGAACCAGACCAAGACCGCGATCACTAAGACCGCCAAACCGACCAGCAGGAGACGTACCTTGTTGCTCATATCCCCTCCACCTCCACCTGGCTGACGGGGAGAGGTGTCGCGGGGTCTTGGGTGTTGTGGACTGCGGCCTCGACGGCGAAGGTCTTGACAGTCTCGACCTCCTCTGACTGTTTGACGCTTGAGGCATTCCCCAGAGTGACTTCCGAAAGGGCCGGGATGAGCTTTAATCGCACGAGGAACTGAGCGACATCTTCGAAGGTATGCGTGGAACCGTCTACGGACATCACGCCGTCGCTACGAGCGCGGGTGCCCTCGGGGGCATCCCACGAGGCGGCCGGGTCGGTCGTAGTGATATCTAAAGTGGCAAACCAGACGCTTTCGGGTACGACCAAACTAACGGAGTCAAGGATGTCTGCCACGAGAGTGCGACCGGCGTACACCTGTCTGACCATCTCTTCGGTCTCTTGCCGGTTAGAGGCCAAGCTCTCGTATTGCTTGAGAGTGGCCGCCTGGGCCTCGGTCAGTAGCCTCTCTTGCTGCACGTCGGCCAGCTCCAGCTGCCGGTCGTTCAGGGTGCTGTTCCATAAATAATAGACGAACCCGAGCGCGAAGAAGACAATGATCGCACAGGCGACGGCCACCAGCATACCCACGTTGGTGGTTGTTCGAACCCTCTCCGACGCCGGCACCAGGTTGATACGACGCGCCACGTCAGTCCTCCTCGGGAAGAGCCAGACCTACAGCGACAGAGAGATAGGGTGCCATCGACGCGAGGGCCGCATCGGGCACCTTCGAGGCGTTCTCCCCCACACGCGCAAGAGGATTACCAATGCTCACCGGTATGCTTAGAGCCTCCGTCAAGTGCGCATCAAGATTGCGCACCAAGGCCCCTCTGCCGCTCAGGATGAGTTCGGTTGCGGGAACAGCCGTTGGCTGAGCTTGGTAGTAGTCGAGCGACCGTCGTATTTCGTCACTCAACTCGGAGGCCGTTTCTAGGAGACGTTGTTGCGCCTCGGACAGTATGTCGTCGGTATAGAATTCTTGCTCGGGTGGCAAAGGCCCGGGTAGACCGACCTGTTGTACAAGTCGCTGGGAGTCGTCGTACGGGACGCCTAAGTGGTCGCCCAGCGTCCGAGCGAATCTGTCGCTTGAGAAATTGATACTACGCGTGAACTTGAGAACACTGCCGACCGCCACCACCAATGTAGAGACAGAAGACGAAATATCGGCAATAGCACGGCAGGGAGCACCCTCGGCTGCATCCGCAAGGAAGGAAGTCGGTGGGATGAGGGAACGGACCAGCGCAAGACTGGAAATATCGACACCCACGACTTTCAAGCCGGCCTGTCTGACGGCTGCGGTGAACATGCTTATCATGGCTCTCTGCGCCGCCACAAGCAGTACTTCCTGACGGGATACCCCATCAGGCCCCACGCTCTTGTCGAGTATCTGGAAGTCTAAGACCGCTTCTTCGACCGGGATGGGGATGTAGTCTTGGGCCTGGAATTCGAGGGCTCCGCGCAGTTCTTCTTCCGTCATCACCGGCATTTCGATGTTGCGGACTATGACCTTCTGATTGCCTACGGCCAAGACGACCGGGCGTCCTCGGAAGCCGCTCTGCCCAGCGAACGCTTTGAGCTCGCGGGCGAACAGATCCACATCGGCTATCTCGCCGTCGACAACGAGGCCTTCGGAGAGCGGCCACTCGTAGCAGCTGCGGAGTTTGAGCTTGCCGGAGGTGCCTGCCAACTGTAGGGCAAGCACACTCGACCCTCCTATATCGAGGGCCAATCGCCCCATTCTCGAAAAGCTTAGAGCCACGCGCTCACCTCGCTCCGATCCCCACGGGCCCTGTCATGCTGCTTACCGTTGTTGGCAATGAAAGCACCCACTGCCGACACATCTCACTGTAGCATGTAGAGAATCGTCGTTGGGTCTCTTTGGGGTCCAATTCAAGTCCTCTGTTTAGTTGTAGAGATTACAATAACTCGTAAGTATCATCTCTCCCAAGAAGATGGCCAACACAGCGCCAAGAGCGAGATACGGTCCGAAGGGGATCTTCGCTTTGCGCGAACGCTTCTGGACCACCATCATATACACCCCGGCGATGCTCCCGAACAGGAAAGCGGCGAACATCGCCACGAGCACGTGGGCCCCCAGCACAGCACCCATGAACAAGGCCATCTTGATATCGCCTGGTCCCATGCCTCCGGGCCAGAGCATGGCCAAGGCAAACATGAATGCCGCTGCCCCAAGGCTGCCTGCCACATACACCCACCATTTCTGGGGGTGAAGAGCCACCGAAGCGATCAGTCCCAGTAGAGTCCCGGGCAGGACTATGCGGTTGGGGATGATCATATGATCGTAATCGATGAAAGCGATGGTAACCATGGCGGCAATGAAGGCCCACGCCACCAAGACAGGCCACGACAGGCCGAACCGCCACATAGCAAGGACGAAGGCGATGGCCGTAATCGCCTCAACCAGAGGGTAGCGCAATGAGATGACGGTTCCGCACTCTCTGCATCGTCCACGCAGCAGAAGCCAACTCACCAGTGGGATATTGTCGTACCAACGAATACGGGCGTTGCAGTTGGGGCAGTGTGAGCCTGGACGCACCAACGACTCTCGCCGGGGAAGGCGGTAGATGGCAACGTTCAAGAAGCTGCCGATAACCAACCCCAGCAGTCCCGAGAACACGAAAAGCAGGTACGGCACGGCTCTCCCCTCAGTCATCTGCGCTATCAGCCTATATCGGCCGGTAGCGGCTGCACCTTGAGGTCTATTGTGCGGCGAAAGAGAGTGTAGCGCGGAGAGTCTGGTGGCCGGTAGGCCTTTGGTATGAGATTCGCGGTCTCGGTCTCCGGGGCCGGCAATGAAGAAGCCGAGGCGACCCGGCTTAAGTAAGCCAGCCGCCCGCCTGCATGGCGGCGCGCAACACCTGTTGTCCCTTCGCCGACAGTCTTTCAAGCGGTGGGCGTAGTGGCCCGGCAGGGAGTCCCAACCACTCCAAGGCCTGTTTCACCGGCGTGGGATTAGGCTCGATAAACAGGGCATCGACCAGATCCATGATGCCGTAATGGGTATCGCGCGCCTCTACCAGACGTCCTCCCCACACCGCTTCGCACATCGCTTTGACCTCACGGCCTACGACGTGCGCAACGGCGGCGATGGCTCCCGCCCCGCCATGGCACAGCAATGTGAAGGTCATGATGTCCTCGCCGCAATAGATCTTGAAGGTGTCGGGGTCGGTGGACTGGTAGATCTGCATCATTTGGTGTACGTCGTTTGAGCAATCCTTCAAACCGACCACGTTCGGAGTCTCCCGCCAGAGTCGAACGATGGTCTCGGGTTCGATATTGCGGGCAGTTCTTCCAGGGATGTTGTAGATGATTAGAGGGAGTTTTGACGATCCGGCAATGGTCGCAAAATGATTGAACAGCCCTTCTTGCGTGGGTTTGTTGTAATACGGTCCTACCTGAAGGGTGGCATCAGCGCCCACTTCTTCAGCCATCTTTGTCAGGTGAACGGCTTCTTGAGTCGAGTTTGAACCGGCCGAAGCGATGACCGGGACTCGTTTCTTCGTATGGTCGACGACCACCCGTATGACCTCTATGTGTTCCTGATAGGAGAGAGTAGGAGACTCACCCGTGGTGCCACACGGGAGCAGGGCGTCGCAACCCACCTCCTCGATGAAATAGTCAACCAGCTGGGCAAGCCCCTTGTAATCAACCTCGAAGTCGTCCGTGAACGGTGTAATAACCGGGAGAATCACACCCCTGAGGTCCCACTGCGTCTTAGCTATCACTGGATCATCCCCTGACGTGCAGAGCTCTTTCTTGTGCGGTGTTGCTCAAAGCATTATAAGGCTGTTAGACCCTCAGGTGAAAGCGCAAAGAGAAGAGCCCGCCACTACTGGCGGGCTCAAAACAAATCCCGGCGGCTTCCTACTCTCCCACAGGGTCTCCCCTGCAGTACCATCGGCGTAGAAGGGCTTAACTTCTCTGTTCGGAATGGGAAGAGGTGGATCCCCCTCGCTATGGCCACCGGAAACTTATGTAGCGACTCCACGTGCGCGCGCCCTCAAATCTGCACAGTGACGAAACAAAATAATGTATTTAAGTCAAGACCTCGACCTATTAGTACTGGTCTGCTGAAGACATTACTGCCCTTACACATCCAGCCTATCAACCTGGTAGTCTTCCAGGGGTCTTACCCAGTTACCTGGTGGGAGATCTCATCTTGGGGTCTGCTTCCCGCTTAGATGCTTTCAGCAGTTATCAGGGCCAGACGTAGCTAACCAGCAGTGCCGTTGGCACGACAACTGATACACCAGAGGT
>JAXGNF010000045.1:0-19486 GCA_040768135.1 Thermoleophilia bacterium
AAGGCCGCAGCCGTCATCTTTCTCTTGCCTGTGGGCTGGACTAGCAAGACCTCCAAGACCCCCTCTCCACATCCAATGAACAGCCGCTGTCCCGCCACCAGTAGTCGGCCGGGACTGCCGTCCGCCGCGGTCGCCTGCTCGGGAACGGGGGCGAGCCCGGACAGACCGTAAGGCCAAGTGCGCCACACCTTGAACTCCACACCACCCGACGCGGTCCGTACCCCGACAGCCGGACTGAGAGAGCGCACCTGGTTATGCACGGCCCGCGCATCTGAGGTGACCTCCAGGGAGCAATCCCGGGCGGTCAGCTTGCCGGCATAAGAGGTAGGCCCTTCCTGCTCAGTCCATATCACAGTGCCGTCGTCGATCCCGTCGAGCACGTGGACCAGGCCCACCGCCCCCAGCAAGGCCAACGTACGCCCGAGCGTGCCGGCGTCTTCGCGGAGACCCACCGACACCGAGGTCTGAAGGGCCCACGGCCCCATATCGAGTCCCTCGGTCACACGCATGATGCTCACCCCGGTGCGGGACTCCCCCGCCGCCAAGGCCCGCTCGATGGGCGCAGCCCCCCGGTATGCGGGTAACAACGAGGCATGGATGTTCAGACACAGGAGCGAGTCGAGCAGGGACCTCCTAAGGATCTGGCCGAAGGCCGCCACCACCAGGGTCGAAGCGCCGCCCGCACGAACGTGTTCCACCACTCCCTCGTCATTGATGTCCTCCACCTGGAGACATGGGATCCCCAGACGGGTGGCAGTGGAGACGGCCGGCGGATCGAGCGGCTTGCGTCCCCGGCCGCACGGCCGCCCCGGCTGCGAGATGACCAGTGCGGGTGGCCTGCCAAGACCTACCAGGTCACCGAGGACCCAAGCTGCGAATTCAGGCGTGCCGGCGAACGCGTAGTCCACGTTCAAACCGCTAACGCCCGCTCGCGCAACTCCCTCAACGCCCGCGACCGTTCCTCCGAAGAGGTACGGTCGACAATCAAAATGCCGTCCAGGTGATCGATCTCATGTTGGGCGATCCGCGCCGGCAGGCCGGTCAGCCGGACCTGTAGCGGCCGGCCCTTGAGATCTTGAGCCTCGACCACCACTTCCTCCGCACGCATGACTTCCACCGTCACATCGGGGACGGACAAACACCCTTCGCCGGCAGTACAGCACGCTTCAGAGCGCTCCACGATCTCGGGGTTGACGAACGCGTAGCGCTCGTCCTCGTTCTCGGGGTGTCTCCACACCATGACCCGACTGAGCACACCGATCTGGTTCGCCGCCAACCCGACTCCCTGATCCCTGTCCATCACACCCATCATTACATCCACGAGTTTCTCGAGGTGCGCGTCAAAGGTCGTCACAGGCTTGGTCTGCTGCTTGAGGACAGGATCCCCAAAGGTACGCACCCGCTCGAGCGGGGCCTTTCGAGAGCCCGATGTTTTGGAGAAGGCTTTCTTAGCACTCATCGCTTCCTCGTCCCTACCCTCTGCTTGATCAGTTGAAGGACTGTGGGTCTACGTCTACGAGTAGGGCAACTCCCCGCCGTCGATACGGCTCCTGCAGCTGGGCCAGTGCCTCTTTGACAAGCATCCGCGCTCTCTCACCCTCTCGGGTAGCGATGAGCAGATGCCAGCGGCTGCGGCCCCGCAGCATCGGTAGTCGCACCGCTCCCCGGATCTCTCCCGACGGCAGATGGGGGTTCAAACGTTCCAACAAATATCGGATGCCCACCTGCGCTCGTTCCGCCTGCTCCGACGAGGTCATCACCCGGATCAAGTCCACGTAAGGAGGATATCCGAGACGTCTGCGCGACTCGAGTTCCTGCTCGTAGAATCTACTTTCTTCCCGCTCCAGGGCCATTCTAATACAGGGCACATCGGGATTCCAGGTTTGGACTAGGACCCGACCGGGCTTCTCGGCCCGCCCCGCCCTACCCGCAACCTGGGTCAACAACTGGAAGGTGCGCTCGGCCGCGCGAAAGTCGGGAATATAGAGCCCGGTGTCGGCGTCGGCCACCAGCACCAGGGTCACGTGAGCAAAGTCATGCCCTTTGGCCACCATCTGCGTACCCACCAGTACGGCTGGCCGCGCCTCCGCAAAAGCGGTCAGCACTTCCCGGACGCGTGTCCCACTGGTAAGCACGTCCGAATCGAGCCGAAAGACCTGCTCCCGAGGTACCAGAGCACGCAGTTCGCGATCGAGACGCTCAGTGCCCGGAGCGGCCCGTACCAGCGGAGCTTCTCCACACGACGGGCAGAGCGGCGGTTGTGGGACGCTCATGCCGCAGTGGTGGCATACGAGCCTTCGGATCCGGCTGTGAAAGGTGAGGGATAGCTCGCACGACGCACACACCATCACGTGACCGCAAAGCCCACAGTGTACGTAGCCCGCATATCCCCGCCTGTTGAGAAGCACTATGGCCTGTTCGCCGCGGCGGAGCGTCTCCGCGAGGGCGTCGCGGGCCACCGGGGCAAGCAGATCGCCGCCCCCTTGCCGGCGCATATCGACCACCTCGCACACCGGCGGCGTGCCGGCCGCTCGGCGCGTGAGTCTCAGGAGATCAGCAGGTTGCGCCATGCTCTCTACCGACGGGGTCGCACTCCCCTCCAGAAGCAGGCCTCCGTCGGCCTGCAGGCGCATCTTAGCCACGACCCGCGTATGGTAGCGTGGTTCTTCTTCCTGCTTGGACGAAGTATCGTGGCTCTCGTCGATCACGATAAGACGGAGATTCGGTACCGGCGCGAACACGGCCGAACGAGCCCCTATTACCACCGGCGCGTGTCCGGCCCTTATGCGACGGTACTCTCGCAACTTCTCCCCGGCCGAGAGACCGCTATGAAGTACGCCTACTCGGTCTCCGAACCGGCTCCGTACCCGGCTGATCATCTGAGGAGTAAGAGCGATCTCGGGTACCAGAAGGATGGCGCCGGCACCATCGTCGAGGGCGCGCGCTACCAGCCGCAGGTAGACCTCGGTCTTGCCGCTGCCCGTCACTCCCCACAATACGCGCCGGGCCAGGCCGGGCCCCGCGAAGGCGGCAATCAGCTCGGCGACCACCGCCTCCTGTTCGGGGCGCAGGCTCGGTATTTCTTCTGAGCTCTCGGTCGACCCGTCCCTATGAGCAGTCTGCAGCGGTTGCGCAGGGGCCGGTCCCAACACCACCAGACCCTTACGGGCAAGGGTTCGCACAACACCCGGGCCAACACCCACAGTCCGGCAGACTTCAGTCACTGCCGAGCCGCCGGGAGTAATGGCCTCTAAGACGGCCCTCTGTTTGATGGTCAGCCGCACCTCGACCTCGCCCGCGGCGACGACCGCACCCGCGGCGACGACCTCGGCCTTTTGTCCGCACGCCGACGAAGCCTGGGGCGCGGTCGGGAACACCCACTGGCTGCGGGGCCGGCCTGCTCCGCCGGCCCCAGCCGTTTTCTTAGGCGGAGCGACCAGTCTCAGGCAGGATTCGAAAGAGGCAAGGTATCGATCGGCAAGCGCGCGGGCCAAATCGAGAGACCCCGCAGGAATGCTCTCGTCTTCGACCGCGCCTATCGGTCGCAACTCGCTGATATCCGCGTCAGAAGCGCTGCCAAGGGCCACAACCACACCCCGAGCCGTCCTCGACCCAAAGGGGACGGTCACCACGGCGCCCTTGGTCACCCGGTTATCGAGATCTGCCGGGATCAGGTAATCGAACACCCGATCGCCGAGGTGGCGCAGCTTCAGAAGCGGGACGACCCGCGCCACCCGCACATTCCTCTCGGCAGATGCCGCAGCCACACATACCTCCCGCGGTCCCGCGGGTCCTGTCTGAAAGACGTCTAGTTCAGGCCCGCCTCATCCGCCAGGATCTTGGCTTTGTCGGTATTCTCCCAGGTGAAGTCGGCGTCTTCGCGTCCAAAGTGACCGTACGCGGCCGTCTTTTCGTAGATGGGCCGCAGTAGGCGAAGGTCACGGATGATGGCGGCCGGCCGCAGGTCGAAGTGGCTCTGCACCAACTCCTTGATGAGGCCGGGGTCCACCTGCTCGGTCCCGAAGCAGTCGATCATTATGCTGACGGGACGCGCGACCCCGATGGCGTACGCAATCTGGATCTCGCAACGATCGGCCAGGCCGGCGGCCACGATATTCTTCGCCACCCAGCGAGCCGCATAGGCGGCCGAGCGGTCGACCTTCGAGGGGTCTTTGCCGGAGAAGGCCCCGCCTCCGTGCCGGCTGAATCCCCCGTATGTATCGACGACGATCTTGCGCCCGGTCACCCCCGTATCTCCCATGGGCCCCCCGATGACGAACTTACCGGTCGGGTTCACGTAGAGCTTGGTTTTCTTGAACTCAGGATCATAAAGACCCTCAGGCAGTACCGGCTTGATAACGTGATCGATGAGATCCGGCCTCATCAAAGTATCGATGTCGATGCTGTCCTTGTGCTGGCTGGAGACGACCAACGCTGTGATGAACTCCGGTTTGCCGTCTACGTACTTCACGGTCACCTGGCTCTTACCATCAGGTCGCAGATAGGGGATCACCCCGCCTTTGCGCACCTCGCTCATGCGATGTACGAGCCGGTGGGCCAAGAGGATGGGCATAGGCATCAGTTCTTCGGTGTCGCGACACGCGTAACCGAACATCATGCCTTGATCGCCGGCCCCCTGGCAATCGAACTCGTCCGTATCGCGGGATTCAACCCTACACTCGAGGGCGGTCCCCACCCCTTGAGCGATATCGGGCGATTGCTCATGGATGGCCGTCACCACCCCGCAGGTGGACGCGTCGAACCCGAACTTGGCCCGCGTATAGCCAATCCGTTCGATGGTGTTGCGCACTACCGTGGGTACGTCCACGTAGGTCGTCGTCGAGATCTCCCCCGCCACTACGACAAGACCGGTGGTGATCAGAGTCTCGCAGGCCACATGTCCCTGCGGATCATCCTTCAGCACCGCATCCAGCACCGCATCAGAGATCTGATCGGCAATCTTGTCGGGATGGCCCTCACTCACCGATTCCGACGTGAACAAGAAATCACGGCTCTCCACAACGACCTCCAGAGCTAGTATTGGCGCCCACCGAGCCGAATCCGGCGGATATCCATCGTCGCGGCAGTGTATCAGACCCCCCGGTTGTCGATAACCCGAGCGGTCGGCCCCTCTCTTGGGGGAACCGTCTTGGGTTCGACCAGCCGCACTCGGGGACGTATCCCAAGCTCCCGGCGTAGACGTTCTTCTACGTGAGCCTGGAAGGCCTGCAGCTTCCTCACCGCGTCGGGCAGGAAGGTCGGTGTCACCTCCAGTTGGATCTCGATCTGGTCGAGCGATCCCTCGCGGTAGAGCACTATTTGGTACTGCGGTTGCACTTCCTCGATGTCCTCCAGCACCGTCTCGATCGACGACGGGTACACGTTTACCCCTCGGATGACGAGCATATCGTCGGTACGTGCATAGACCTTGCTGTGCCGGGCGAACACCCGGCCGCACACACAGGGTCGGTAGCTGACGCCGGCCAGATCACCACTCCGGTAGCGGATGACGGGGACCGCCTCTTTGGTAAGCGAAGTGAAAACCAGCTCGCCCTCCTTGCCCTCCGGCACGGGCTCGCCTGTCCGCGGGTCGACAACCTCCACCAAGAAGTGGTCTTCGTTGATATGCAAGCCGTCTTTGTTCCAGCACTCGTAAGACACACCCGGCCCCATGACCTCTGAAAGCCCGTAGATGTCGTACGCCGACATGCCGGTGCGACGCTCCAGTTCCGCTCGGGTCTGGTTGGTCCATGGTTCCGACCCAAGAAGACCCACCCGGAGACGGAGTTCTTTGAAATCGTAACCGGTCTCAAGGGCTACATCGGTGAGGTGCATCACGTAGGACGGTGTCCCCACCAACACGGTCGTCTTGAAGTCACGCATCATGTGGAGTTGCCGCAGGGTATTCCCGGTGGAGGCCGGGATGACCGTGACCCCCACCCGCTCCAAACCCGCGTGCATGCCGAAGGCCCCCGTGGTCAACCCGTACTCGAACGCGATCTGAGCCACGTCGTGGGAACGCGCTCCCCCCGCCGCAGCCACCCTCGCACAGAGTTCCGACCAGGTGCTGAGATCGCCCCGACTGTACCCCATGACGGTCGGGTTGGACATGGTCCCCGAAGAGGCGTGGATGCGGATCACCTTCTCCAGGGGTAGCGCGAACAGGTTGTATGGATAGGCGGCCTTGTAGTCCATCCGCACTGTAAAAGGAAGCTTGCGGATGTCTTCTAGGGAACGCACGTCGGTCGGTTTCAACTTCATCGCGGCCCACCGTTCGCGGTGGAAAGGTACGTTCTCGTAAACCCAGCGCAGCGTCATCTGGAGCCGCTTGAACTGCAACTCGCGCAGTTCGTCTCTGCTCATAGTCTCGTATTCGGGGTTCCAGATCTCGTTCATGTGTTCTCCATCCCGCGTCGATACCCGGCACTGCGCTGCCCGAAATAGATGGCACGCACCTCGGGGTTCTCCAGCAAAGCTTCAGCGGTGTCGGCAAGCACGATATTGCCCCGCTCCACCACCAGACCTCGATGAGCCAGGCTAAGGGCGATCCGCGCATCCTGCTCCACCAGAACCATGGTCAACCCTTCTTGGTTGAGCTGCCGCAGACTGGTGAATATGTCCCGCACCACCAGAGGAGCCAGTCCCATGGAAGGCTCGTCGAGTAACAAGAGTCGGGGTTCCGCCATCAAGGCTCGGCCCACCGCCAACATCTGCTGCTCTCCACCCGACAACGTACCGGCCTGCTGCCGCAGACGCTCCTTCAGCCGTGGGAAGAGGGCAAATACCCGTTCCAGCCGATCGGACAGCGGGCTGCAGTCCCTGCCGCGTCGTGAATAGGCGCCCAGCTCCAGGTTTTCCGCCACCGTCATGGGGCCGAACAGCTGCCGGCCCTCCGGTATCTGTACCAGTCTGCGCGAGACGATGCTCTCAACGCCGAGCGTATCGATGCGTTCGCCTGCGAAGGTGATCGAACCGGCCGCGATCCTCACCACACCCGAGATGGCACGGAGAAGCGTGCTCTTTCCCGCCCCATTGGCCCCGATGATGGTGACTATCTCGCCCTCAGCTACAGCAAGATCGATCCCGTGGAGGACCTCGATCCTGCCGTAGCCGGCCCGCACTCCCTGCAGTTCAAGCACACACAACTCGCTAGTCTAGTCGGCCAATACCCAGGTTCCGTTCTCGATCCGCACCATGATCATGTCCTCAGCCACCAGGCCGGAATGGTTGGTCGGTGAGTAGTTGTAGAAGCCATCCGGACCCGGGAAGTTCTGCGTGGCATCAAGAGCGTCCCGGATGGCGGCCGGCTCGGTGCTTCCGGCCCTGTCAATCGCGGCGACTAACAGACTCACAGACTCAAACGCGTAGCCGGCGAACGTGTTGGGCGACTCTCCCTTGTTCGCCGCTTGGTAGGCGGCGATGAAGCCGTCGGTGACCGCCTTCTGGCCGGGATCGGTGATGGAGCTGGGAACAAGCAGCCTGCCGGCCGGGAACACGACGCCTTCGGCCACATCACCGGCCAGATCGATGAAAGTCTTGTTGGCGATGCCGTGGCTTCCGACATACGGAACCCCGATCCCCAGTTGCTTCATGTTCTTGGCGGCCAAGGCCGGGCCTGGGTTCGTCCCCCACACCATGATGACGTCGGGACCGTTGCCTTTGATCTTGGTCAACTGGGCGGTGAGGTCGGTATCGTTGGTTTTGTATGACTCAGCCGCCACGATCTCGAGACCGAAGTTGCCCGCGCTCTTCTCGATCTCTTTCATCCCGTCGGAGCCAAAGGCATTCTCGTCGTGCAGGACGGCGATCTTCTTCGCCTGCAGGACCTCGGAGATGTAGGTCAGTGCCCTCGCCACCGCAAGTTCGTTTTTGTGCGGAGTGGACCAGATCCATTCAGTGGGCGCCTGATCAGTGATGGCACTAGATGCCGCCATGGAGACCTGAGGCAGACCCTGCTGGGCGGTGATCTCCTTGACCGCCAGCGTAGAAGGAGAGCCGCTGGCCGCGATGATCGCCACCGCCTTCTCCTGCTGAATGAGTCGATTGGCAGCCGTCACGGCCTCTTTGGGGTCACTCTTGTCGTCCTCAACGACGATGACGACCGGGCGCCCGAGTACGCCTCCGGCGGCGTTGATCTCCTTCTCCATCACACCCAGAGCCTTCCGTTCGGGCTCGCCCAAAGGCGAGTTCGGCCCAGTAGCCGAGACGATGGCTCCGATAACCACCGGATCACCCGTTGGGTTCGTTCCACTTCCGGTGTCTGCACCACCCCCCACGGTCGTCGTGGTGCTCTCCCCACCGCACCCGGCCACAGCCACCATGAGAACGGTGATCGCTAGAATCATCGACAGCAGGAGCAAGATCCCCCGTCCCCAATGTATCGATCCACCCCTCCCCTTGCTGCTGCTTCGTCCGTCCGCCATCACCCCAGCTCCTCTCCCAAGTACGCTTTGATCACTTCTTCATTGTCCTGGATCATGAGGGGCGGCCCCTCAGCGATCTTCCGTCCGTAGTCGAGCACCACTACCTCGTCGGATATATCCATGACGAAGGCCATATTGTGCTCCACCAAGAGCACGGTCACGCCCTCGTCGCGGATCCTCCTTACTGTTTCCCCTAATCGTTCTGTCTCCTCGTCATTCAGGCCCGCAGCCGGTTCGTCCAAGAGCAGCAGCCGTGGCTCTGAGGCCAATGCCCGCGCGATCTCAAGAAGATGACGCTCCCCCATCGGGAGGTTCTCCGCAGGCTCGTCCGCCCTATGTGCAAGCCCCACCCGTCGCAGAGCCTCATGCGCGATCTTCATCGTCTCCCGTTCTTCTCGCCGGTGCAAGGGCAGAGTAAGCACCGCCGATATGACACCCGCCCTGGTCCGCGAATACCGCCCGGCCGCCACGTTCTCAACCACGCTCATATCGTCGAACACAAGGCTGTGCTGAAAGGTCCGCCCCAATCCCATTCGACAGATGCGGTGGGGAGCGTAGCCGGTTATGTCCACTTCTGAGAAAAACACCCGACCGTGACTGGGTCGGTAGGAGCCCGAAGCCAGGTTGAACAGAGTGGTCTTGCCCGCCCCGTTGGGGCCTATCAGGGCTTTGATCTGCCCCTGGTGAACCGCGAAAGTCACCTCCCGTAGGGCGTCCAACCCACCAAAACGCTTCGAAACCCCTTCTATGTTGAGGAGCGCCATAGACGCTACTCCCCCCCTCCCGGGGGGACAGGCGTCGAACCCCGCCGGCGGAAGATCTTTCGCGCCTTCAACGCCTGCCACAGGCCTTGGGTTCGCCCTTGCCAGACGACCATGATGACTATCAAGAGGACGCCAAACACCAGGTTGGTGATGTCCTCGTTCACCCGTTTCAGCAACTCAGGCAGTATGACGATGGCCAGTGTCCCCCACATAGCTCCCCAAATCGTCCCGAGCCCCCCGATTATCACGCCGGTGATCAGAATGATCGAGAACGTGATGGTGTAGCTCTCCGGGCTGATGAAGTGCACGTAGAAGGCGTCAAAACTACCCGCGATACTGGCGAACACCGCAGCGAGCATGAACACCTGAACCTTGCGATAGGACGTATCGACCCCCAGGGATTGAGCCGCCGGCTCCGACCGGTGAAGGGCCCGCAACGAGCGACCCACGCGCGAGCGAGTGAGGTTGAGAGAGAAACGCAGCATCAGGAGCGCCACCCCCCACACCAGGAGGTGGTAGGCGCGAGGACCACCGAAATCGAGGCCCCCGATCGCAAGGGAAGGGATGCCGCTGATGCCGTCCGTGCCGTTTGTAAGATCTTTCAACTGCACCATCAGTATGTAGATGATCTCGTTGACCCCGAGAGTGGCCATAGCCAGGTAGTAGCCCTTGAGCCGCAACGTGGGCATGCCCACCAGCCCGGCGACGGCCGCTGAGAGGAGGGCAGCGATGACCATCGCCAGCCAGGGGTTCAGCCCCAGTCGGGTGGTGAGGATGGCCGCTCCGTAGGCTCCCATGCCGACAAAAGCCGCCTGACCCAGGGATATCTGCCCGGCCTGCCCGAGCAAGAGACTCAACCCCAAAGCCATCATGAAGCGTGTGCCCATGAAGGCGAGAACCGATAGGTAATAGGCATTGCCGAGATAGGCGGGGATGGTCATAACAACCAGAGCGAACACTAAATAGCCCGCGTGCCTGCGCAGGAACTCCGACAGGGCGACCGGTCCGTTCACTGTCTGCTCGCCACCTTAGCTCCCAGCAGCCCCACCGGACGCAGGAAGAGCACGAGAAGGAGGATCACGAACGCGATGGCATCCTTGTAACCTGCCGACACCACTCCCACGCCCAAAGCCTCTACAACTCCTAAGAGATAACCCCCCAACACCGCCCCCAAGGGATTGCCGAGTCCCCCTAAGGTCGCGGCGGCGAAGCCCTTCAGGCCCAGAAGCGACCCGGAGTGGTAGCTCATGAAACTGATGGGCGTGATCATCACCCCCGCTGCCGCCGATATCGCGCCGGTGAGCGCGAAGCTGAACACCACCACCCGGCTGTACGAGATGCCCTGCAGACGAGCGGCGGTGGGGTCGATCGCGCAGGCCCGCACCGCCTTGCCATACACACTCCGGCGGTAGAAAAACTGCAGCGCTACCACGATGACGATAGTCGACCCGACCACCCACAGGCTCTGCGGGACCACAGCCGCACCGGCTACACGTATCGGTTCATCACCCGAGAACGGCGGCAACCCGACCGCGTCGCGCCCCCAGATGAGCATGGCGGCGGTTTCGAACACAAAAGACGCACCCACGGTAGCGATGATCTGCGCCAGGACCCCTTTGCGGAGCAATGGCCGGACCGCGATGCGCTCGAAGCCGACGGTCACCACCACTACGAGCGCTACGGCGCCCAAAAAACAAAGCCACAACGGGGCCCCGATGCCGTGCAGGGCGACGGCCACCATCCCGCCCAGCATGACCAACTGCCCCTGAGAGAAATTGATGATCTGAGTAGCGTTGAAGACGAGGGTGAAGCCCAGCGCGGTCAGCGCGTATACGCTACCGTTGGTGATCCCGCTGAATAGGTATTGAAGAAACTGATCGAAGGTCACGACCGTATCGCCGTCTGCTACCCGGTCAGGCGAGGTCGTCCGGACCGAGGGCCCGAAAACCCTCGGCGACCAGTAACGATTCGAGGCGCTCCAGCTCCTCGGTCCTCAATATCAGTGAATCGCGCGGTCCTAGGTAGACATATTCAATATTCAACCCTGAATCAGACACCAGGCGCGTTACTGCGGCCAACACCCCCGGTTCATTCGGCAGAAGGGCGCACACCACCGGATGCTCCACGGCCGCATATCCCGCCTCCACCAGAAGTCTCTTGGCCTCGGCGACGTGGTCGACCACCAACCGCAGGATACCGTAGTCGATGGTCTCAGCGATGGTGAACGACAGGATGTTCACCCGCCCCTCACCCAGAGTGCTGAGGGCATCCGCCAGATGACCGGGCTTGTTCTCCACGAAGACCGACAGTTGCGTGATGCTCACCGGCTCCCCCTATGCCATCGGTGGGCCGCTCAGACTGCCTATCCGGCCCGGAACGAGACGATTGGCGGATATTCTAGTACACCGGATGCATAAGCGCGAACGGCCGGAGTGGGCGACTCGCCGGGGCCCATACGCAGGAGTCGCAAGGGCTTCCAATCACCCTTCGTTGCTGCGGAGGGCACCTTTCGTGTACTCGTTACGTGCGTTCCACAGCATCCACTCACCAAACCCCTGCTGCTCGGCCGCCTTGATCTCGGCCTTGACCTCTTCGACTCCGTAGTCCACACCGTAGTTGTCGTCTTTGAGCCAAGGACGTCCCATAGCCCCGGTGCCGGCTAACCGCAGGTTGGTCTCCTTCATCGCGGCGGTGACCAATTCATACGGGTTGGCGTCAGGGTTATCCAGCCCATATGAACCCGAGTAGTAATGGGACGGATATACCATCGGACAGACGATATCTACGTTCCGCGCCACCTTGTAGTACTTCTGACCGATCGTCGCGGTGTCGGGGGTGTCCATGATGACTATTCCGAACACATCGGCCGATACCCACACCCCCAGCTTCTCCAAGCGGGCGCGCGCGTAAGCGAGGAATCCGGCGATGGCATCCTCTTTGAGGCAGTATTCTCCAGGGTAGACTGCTTCAGAAATGGGACCGTCAGTCGGAAAACGAACGTAGTCGAACTGGATCTCGCGGAACCCGCGCCGGGCGGCGTCCTCCGCCACCTGCACGATGTACTCCCATACCTCGTGGCTGTAGGGGTTCACGTAGTTGAGACCGTTCCGATCCGCCCACTTGCCCCCCTTGGAGCTCCGCACCGCCAAGTCGGGCTTCGCCTGTGCCAGGGAGGTGTCTTTGAAGCAGACCACTCGGGCGATGGGAACAATGTTGTGCTCGTTCAGCGTAGCGATCAAACCGCCAATGTCTTTGATGCGGTTCTCAACGAGACCCAAGTCCTTAGCCATGGGGACGTCGGCAAGGTAGGTAACCATACCGAGATCGTCTTTGACGTCGACAACGAACCCGTTGATCTCAGTGGAGTCGGCCAGACTGAGCAGCTTACTCATGCGTCCGGAATCGCTGGCGCTATAGCTGGTCACGTAGATACCCTTGACCGGCACATAAGAGAGATCCCGAAATTCCAGCAGATCGACCAAGGGCTCCAACTCGTATTCGCTCACTACCGTAAGAGAGGCCGGTCCCTCAACCACCTCTCCGTGGGAACGCCAGGGGAAACCTCCGCCTCCTACTATCCAGCTGCCGAGAGACCAGAGAAGGATGAAGCCGGCCGCGAAGGCCACGACTCCGGTGAGGGCGATAAAGGCCAGCTTCCACCCTGCGGCCTTCCGCCGCCGGGTTCCCCGGTAGTGCCGGGAGCTCCTGCTCGAATTCGCGTAGGCCATGGTCCCGGTAGTTTACCAGAGGGCTCTGGTACACTATCGCCGTCATGCGCCGAGACAAAGTATTCCGTTTCGTCACGATCGCCTTCGCGGTCGGGGCCTTCATAGGCCTGATAAGTGGACTCGCCTTCGGGGGCGGGAAGGGTGTCAGCACCCCTAAGGCAGTGGCGGAAACGTCCGCCGGGGCATCTACTTCTTCGTCTTCTGACCCATCGAGCACCTCTTCAGAACCAGCCGGGCCGATGACAGCCGACCGGGCGCGCGCCATCGGAGCGAACGAGATGGGACAGGTACTGGTCCTCATGTACCACTTATTCGACGCCAAAGAGACCGAGTGGACGCGCACCCCGGATAACTTCCGCAAGGACATCGCTCTCCTCAAGTCTGAGGGCTTCTACCCCATCAACGTCCGTGACCTCGTCACAGGCAACATCGACATCCCCGCGGGCAAATCGCCGGTGGTCATCACCTTCGACGACTCCAGCCCGGGCCAGTACCGCATCCTTGAAGACGGGAGCATCGACCCCGACTGCGCCGTAGGGATCATGCAGGCGGCCGTAGAAGAGGGAGGCTGGGCATCGCGGGCTTCTTTCTTCTGCCTCATCGATGTCGTCCCCAAAGAACGGAAAATCTTCGGCCAGGAGGAGCGCAAACAGGAGAAGTTGCGCAATCTGGTGGACTGGGGTTACGAGATCGGCAGCCATACGGTAACGCACCTGAATCTGCGCAAAGCCTCCACAGAGGAAGCGACGAAACAATTGGCGCAATCCAAAGCGATCCTCGAGGACCTGATCGGAGGGGGCTACGAGGTGACCAGCATATCCATACCTTTCGGCGAGTACCCCAAGTCGGAGAGCATCTTGGTGTCCGGCAAGTACGGGGATATCACCTACGGTTATACCGCCGCCCTCTCCATCAACGGAGTGCCCTGCGCCTCGCCGTTCTCCAATAAGTTCCAGGCTCTTCATATCCCCCGCATCAGGGGTAGCGAGAACTTCCTTGTCGACGCCATCCAGAAGTTCAAGAAAAACCCAGGTCTACGCTACATCTCCGACGGGGACCCCACCACCGTGTCTGCGCCCGCCACCCTCGATTCGGCCCTCGGTGAGCTCAGCGACGATCTGGGCAGACCGGTGATCCGCTACTAGCATCCTGCGGTGCAGACCGTCGGAACGCCCGACGCACCAGCCGCGGGGTCGACAACGGCGCCGACCGGCTCGCCAACCGGGGCTTCAAGCGGAGCTCTTTCGAGCGAGGTGTCGTCCGGACGACGAGTCCTTCGATGGCCGCAATCCTCGGCACGGGTGCCCGTCAGCCTCTCTCCGTAGGCGAGCACGAACTATCCGCCGCCGGGTAGGGACTATGCGTTATCGCACACGGACTATCCGCTGCCGGGTAGGGACTATTCGTCGTCAGGCACAGGAATCAGCGTGAGGCCCGCAGCTCCCTCCGCCACCTCCGACACACCGCCGCAAAGACCGCAGGAATAACGTCCGCCCACTTTCGCCTCGCTGCCCAGATGCACGGTCACGTGACAATGAGGACAAAGGGCGTCCACATCAGGCTCTCGGCCCTGGAGGGCCACCTTTTCGTTCACGATCTCCCACAGGGGGTCGTACTTCTTCTTGGCCACCGCTCCTCCTGGACTATCTGGTGCTGCGCACCCAACCGCCCGATGCTTCACGCGCAACGGTCTGGATCTCGACAACGGCCCCGTCTGCCGACGGCCGCGCAATCGCTACGCTTACTGTATCCTACGCCGCTGTTGGAGTCTCTCACACTGGAGTGGGCGGGCTCAAGCGATACTGAGTCGCCAGCGAAGAAAAGCAGGCCGCGAGCCATCACTGCCTGGAGACAGACCGACCAAAGACAGACCATCCGAGGACAGTCCATCCAAACACAGACCGATCAAAGACAGACCAACCAGAAACGCGCATGAACAACACGTCGCTTCTCGTGTTCGACCTAGGAATCGCTCCCTACACGCCCACACAGGAGCTGATGGCCCGTCTGAGTGCCGCGGTCGCCGACGAGACGTTTCCCGGGGTGATCCTGCTCCTTGAACACACGCCTGTCATCACCCTGGGAAAGCGGGGCGGAACAGGCGACCTCCTGGACATGACCGCCATCCGAGAGCGCGGGCTCGACGTAGTACGCTCAGAACGAGGTGGTCAAGCGACACTGCACGCTCCCGGCCAGCTGGTGAGCTATCCCCTCGTCCCCATCCCCCGCCGCGATGTGCGCGCGTTCGTATATGATCTGGAGGAGACCCTGCGCCTCCTCCTCGACCGCGTGGGAGTCACCGCAAGAAGACGCACCGGCCATCCCGGTCTCTACGTGGGCGACGAGAAGATCGCCTCCGTGGGACTAAGGTGCCGGCGCTGGGTGTCGAGCCACGGCACGTCTCTCAACGTAAACCTCGACCTCTCGCTGTTCGACCTCATCGTCTCGTGCGGGGAGCCGGGGTTGCGGCAGACCAGCCTGCAGAAGCTCACCGGAACCGACCACAGTATGGATTGCGTAAAGGCCTTATACCTGGAGGCCGCGCGGCAGGTCTTCAGCTGGGACCTCGGTCCGGCACAGCCGCTCTCACATCAACATGCGGCGGAGATCCTGACAGTGCCCACGGCAGGATTCGAACCTGCGACACCTGGCTCCGGAGGCCAGTGCTCTATCCCCTGAGCTACGTGGGCGCGGAAAGAAGAGGCCCGGCGGCCGCGAAGAGCCGCGGCATCCTCTGCCGGCGAGGGGCCATTATACCCGTTCGAGCCGAGCCGCACCCTTCTCCGGGTAGGGCACAACCAGTGTATCGAGATCCCGGGGAAGTAACGCCCCGGGGAACACGGAGCGGGCCTCGTCACGGAGTTCGCGCCAGCTGTGTCTGGAGCTGACGTGGGTCAACACCAAGGTCGTCACCTCTGCGGCGACAGCCACCTCGGCCGCCTCCCTAGCGGTCGAATGCCCTGTCTCGAGGGCCCGGTCCTCCTCTGACGAACCGAAGGTCGAGTCGTGTACCAACACTGAGGCCCGATGAGCCAGCGCTATGACGGAAGGCGTCGGCCGCGTGTCCCCTGTGACCACCACCTTGCGCCCCAAACGGGCAGGCTCCATCACTTGGTCGGGGCGCACCTCACGGCCTTCAGGCGTGGTGATCGTCTCTCCCCTTTGCAGTCGGCCGAACTCGGGGCCGGGCGTCACACCTAACTCAACCGCGCGCTCGGGGTGGAACAGACCCGGCCGCGCTTTCTCCTCCAAACACCAGGCTAGACCAGGGAGCCCGTGATCAGTCGGCGCAGTCTTCAGTAGGTACTCCTCGTTTTCCAGGACCGTCCCCTCACCCACCTCTTCAGCGAAGAAGGGAAAGCGTGGTCTTCCCATGAGACGTTCGGCGTCGTGGAGCATCTCGTAGAGCCCGCTGGGACCGTAAAGCACAAGCGGCTCTTCTCGTCCCAGCAGACTGTAGGTCTTGAGTAGACCGGGAAGGCCCAGATAGTGGTCTCCATGCAGGTGAGTCAGAACTATCATCCCAATGCGGGCAAGCCCGACGGACCGCATGAGTTGGCGCTGCGTGCCTTCGCCGCAATCGATGAGGATGCGCTCGCCCCCTCGAGCCAGAAGAATCGCCGGGGAGCCGCGATCTACGGTCGGGGTGGCGCCGGCGGTTCCAAGGAATACGAGGTGAAGATCCACGCCGGACTCTGGTCAGCTCCGCGGACCGCGATCCTCGTCGGAGACATACGAGGGCCCAGTAATAAGCCGGATACGTTCACCCGTCAGACCGACCGGCTCGTGGAAGAAGGTGGGGTTACAGCAGATATCGCTCACCGCAGAGGTCTGGTAGGCCTGCTCGATGGTCACACGGCACTCCGGTCGAGGCGGCCGGCTCACCCGGACCTTCCCGTAGGGGTCGCGCCCGCCCCGCTTCCGGTCTTCGGAGAACGCGCTAAGGTCGAGTTCGGGCGAGAAGACCTTGTAGAGGCAACCAAAATAAGTGGTGTCCTTATCGTGATAGGAGTACACATAGCGGCACTTCGACTTCAGGCATTGCCACGGCGAGACCACGCGCTCACATATGACCTCGCACTCCCGGCATTCCAGGCGCAGTAGTCCGCGCCAAGTCCGCCAGGCAGGTGAAGAAGCATCTCTTTTGTCGCAATTCTCTCTCCGGGACATACGAGGAGTATACCGTCGACAGCCTATTCCATACCCTCCCAACGGGTCCCCGGCACCAATCGAGTCCTGATCAAGGACCGATCGGTGGCCCACCGCAGGACGGTTCGAGAGAAGGCCACGCGGCCGCTGACGCCCAAGTGCACCTTCTTGCTAACGAACAAGGCTCCGTGAAGAACAGTGCCATCGAGAAACACCGATCCCTCGTCGACCACGAACACGCCGAACACATCACCCAAGTTCTGGGCGTCGAGATCGGCCCCTCCCCGGACCACGACCAGAATCGGCGCCTCGAGAACGCCTGTACTACTCTCTTTGGGAATGGTGACGGTCCGGCCCCGAGGCGCACTCACAACTACCCCCTGAGAGGTGGGGGCCACTGCGGCCCAAGATCTCAAGTATGTACCCGCTACGTCCTTCTCACCGGTGTCGCTCTCTTGCGTCGCCAAAGAGGCGTAGGTGAACTCAGCGATCGTGTCTTCAAAGTCGCCGCGGGACTGAAGACGCAGCCAACCCGGGTCAAGCCTCCAAGGAGCCGTTAGACCGGTCAATGAGCAGCCGTCACCAAGCGGCGGCGCTTCGGGAAGATGTTCCAGGTATCCGACGGCAGCAGCGCTCGTCGATGCGTCAAACGTGCCCTCTGCTGAGTCGATCTCGATACACGGTAGGTCTCGATTGGGGTCTGCCGAGATCGATTCAGCCACCAGGGCAGCCAAGGGAAGATCGATCCCGTCGCGACCCCTCTCCACCCAGCCCGAAGTCGAGAGTCTCGACACGTCAGGTTGCTGCTTAGTCTCTGCCTTCATGACCCAGTCCGCGCTGCCTTCAAGTGCGAGGAGGGCGCCCTCTACCGCCGCCTCTCCATTACGGACTACGGTCCAAGGCAGAGGAGCCCAAGTCAGAAGCGCTCTTTGCCGCAGAGCCACCAAACCCTGATCCTTCTCTTCAAGACGGGCCCGGCCTACCTCTTCGTCGACCGTCGCCCGTTCGACGCACAGCACTGCGACACCCACCGTCTGGATGATAACCGCGACCGCCATACACACGAACAAGACCAGCAGGAGGACCGAGCCACGGTCTGTCGACGGAGCGACCGAGTTCTGCTCAGACTGCGTACGCGCATATGAACTTCCTGAGCCGAGAGCAGAGGTAAGCGCGACGCGAACGCGCGCGATACAGGTACGCACAACGCAGATGAGCGCGGATACGTCTAGATCCCGCCCGTTCATCTCGCCACCCGGGCGGTAGTTTTTGTTCCTATCGAGCCAACGCTCGTGCCTGAAACCGACTCTGCCTCAAAAACCACAGCTTCGATCTTCTCGAGATGCTCGACCGAGATCGGCGGCGCGGTCCGCACCCCGCCCACCACGTACTCAAACCGGCTTTCCGGCGCTACGTTCTCCAACATCGTCTTGTGGTCGAGGTAGAGCGTGTGTTTGAACACCGCGGGGCGTGCCGCCGGACAGACGCCCCAGCGCCGCATGAGAGCGCCGTTCACGATCTCCCACTCGACGAGGTTAAGGGCTCCTCCTTCAGACGTACGCTCCAGAAAGACGATCTGGGAAGCTGAAGCCTCTAGTATGGGTGATGACACGACGAATGGGCACCCGGACGCGGAGGCCAGTCTCAGGTCGCGTTCCAGCCGCCCGATGGCCACCCGTCCTTGTAGAGACTGCACTGCGTCGTCCGCTGCCCGGGCGCCCATCCTCTCGAACGAAGACCACAACGGGAGAACGGCAGCCGTGATAGTCAAGACCAAAGCCAAACCTACGAGCAACTCGATCAAGGTGAAACCCCACGACCGGGCTACGACGGACGTTTTAGAAGTAGACGTCCAGCGCACGTCCGTCCTCCGTCCACCAGCGTTGCACGCGACCGTCCAGGCCGACGGCAGATGTCTCCACGGGAGGTGGCGAAAAGTAGAAGATCAGGCCGAGCGGATCGACTTCGAGTACTGAGGCAGTCTGCGGAATCTCGATATCGGGATTTGCCGGTCCGAGAACGTGCATCACTATCTCCTTCCCCGAAGTGGGTCCGTCACCGCGTACAGGTGGACGTTGCTGCGTCGAGACGGCTATCGACTCATAACCCTCTGGGAGAACGGTGGAACGCCAGGGCGGTCCCCAACTGCCGTCTATGGGCCTCACTCGAGCAACAAGTTCGCGACCCTCCAGACCCGACCACGTGGCTGCAGGCAGGCCAAACGGGCCGTCACCGTTGAGACTCCACTCCCCTAGAAACCATCCGTCCACCCACAGACCGATGACCCCCTCAGAAGTGGTGAGACCCGCGATATCCGCGACGGCGCAGGGCCCCGATGTCCAACGAAGAGAAGTCACCATCGGCCCCCAACTCCAAGCGAGGCGACTGGCCGATTCAGCGGTGATTGACGAGAGATCCGCCG
>JAXGNF010000046.1:0-19300 GCA_040768135.1 Thermoleophilia bacterium
TCGTAGAAGTAGTAGCTGTGGTCGTCCACGAAGACGACGTTGCCTTGATCATCGATCCGGGTGGCCGCGCCGCCGGCGGTCTTCACCTTGATGGGGGGCTTGGGGTGGGGGTGGTTGTTTTTTTTTTTGCGTTTGCGCCCCCACTTGCAGCAGGTCGCGAGAGCGTAGCAACTCGAGGGCTTCTTCGTCGGTCATACGGGCCACGGACCTAACTCACCCACCTTCGCCCCCGCCGACGCCCGTGAATTCATCGATGAAGCGGAGTTCAGGCATCTCCGGCAGTTCGCCTGCCTCGTAGGCAAGCTCGTAGAAACGGAGTAATCCCCTCTGATACTCCTCGCTGAAGTCATAGTACAGCAGACCAAAATACCGAGTCAGACACTCGCGGTCAAAACGGTACCGACCCAACGCCGACTCGACCACTTGAGGCAACCGCTCACGGCCGTAATCCATGCACCTAACCAACTCTTGCTCTACAGCGGCAAGCTCCTCACCATTGGTCCGCGCGAACTCCTCCCGAGCAGCCCATACGGCATAAACCATGGGAAGGCCGGTCCATTCCTGCCAAAGAGCACCCAAATCGTGACAGGTAGTCCCAGGCTCTGGGAAATACATGGCCTCCAGGCCTTGGTCTCCAATGACGAGCGCCGCGTCGTAGTGCCGTAGAGCAGCGCTTATTGGGCCCTCCAAACGACCGCAACGCACCTCGCGTTTGAAGCGCAGCTTGAAGAGCGTCTTCAGTAAGGCGATTGAAGTGGCACTCTCACCGGTCAGGGCAATTCCCGCCACCTCGGGCAGCGGCCGCCTCGAGACCAGTTGGACGCTGTCTACAGCCCCGTATGACGAGATGCTCACATGACGTGACAGGAGCAGACTGCGGTGGTGACGGGCGTACGCGATGGAACTGACCAGCCCCAGGTCAAGACTTCCCTCGACCAACCAATGATTGAGCTCGGTGGGTACCCCGGGGACCAACTCGATACCCGGCCTGCCCGGTCTGTCGACCCGGCGATCGTGGGCAAACAGGCCGCGTTGCTCCAGCCCATAGTACAGGGGGTAGCAGTTGAGAAAACGGATGTGTCCAACCCGCACCGTCATCCAACCGACCCTCGCCCGTTCCCGTCCCTGACTCCAGACACGTCCGGCCCTCCGTGACGGCGCACCACCCCGTACAACGCGTCTCGCTCCACGGGGACCCTTCCCGCATCTTGGATCGTTCGTACCAGTTCTGCCTTGGCTACCGCTTGGCCGTGACCCGCCCCAGACATCAGCGATATCACCTCTTCAACGACCGTTCCATCCATGTCGTTCGCACCGAAAAAGAGAGCCGTTTGTGCCATCTTAAGGCCCGTCATGACCCAATAGCTTTTTATATGGAGGAAGTTGTCCAAGAGTAGGCGGGCAACAGCCATGGTCTTCAGATCGTCTGTCCCGGTCGTAGGGGGCAGATGAGAAAGGGCGCTGTTGCCGGGTTGAAAAGCAAGGGGGACAAAAGCCTGGAAACCGCGGGTCTCGTCCTGGGCTGCCCGGAGACGGAGAAGATGGTCCACGCGGTCGGCATACGTCTCCACATGTCCATAGAGCATGGTGGCGTTTGTCTTCAAGCCCATGCGGTGCGCGGTCTTATGGATTGCCAGCCATCTCTCCCCTGAGATCTTAGCCGGGCACACCTGTTCGCGAACCCCGGCCCCTAGTATCTCAGCCCCTCCGCCCGGCATACCGTCAAGCCCGGCTGCGGTCAAGTCTTCAAGGATCTTCTCGGGCGTGGTCCGCTCCGCTTCGGCAAAACAAGCGATCTCAGAGGCAGTGAAAGCCTTGATGTGCACGGAAGGAGACATGGCACGAATCCCCGACACCATGGCACGGATCACCACGTACGGCAGGGATGGGTTCTCCCCTCCCACGATATGGATCTCGGTGGCCCCTTCCTCCACAGCCTCAGACGCCTTAGCAAGGACCTCATCCACCGTGAGGGTGTAGGAGCCGGGTTCGCCTTCCGCCCGGGAAAAGGCGCAGAAGCGACAGCGGTTACGACAGACATTCGTATAGTTGATATGCCGGTTGACGACGAAATAGACGTCATCGCCCACCCTCTCACGACGAACCCGGTCGGCCAAACGTCCAACCCGCAGCAAATCGGGCGATTCGAACAGGGCAATCCCATCGGCTAAGGAGAGACGCTCTCGGCGAATCACCTTCTCTTCGATGAGGGCAAGAGGAACAGGATGCTTGCTGACCGGCATGGCCTGGAGTCTAACACGGATACTGCGATTTCCTGTCTCGTCCCGTCTATACCAGAGCGTGGTGCAGGGCGATGATCCCCCCCGCCAGGATCTCATAACGCACGTTCCGCAGGCCGGCCTGCTCCATGAGCCTCTTGAGTTCGTCGGGTCCGGGAAAACGTTTTACTGAAGCAGGCAGGTAGCGATATGCAGCCTCGTCCCGAGCAGCCAGCCTGCCCAAGTGAGGAACGGCGTGGTCGAACCAGAGGGTGTAGAACTGCTTGAACACCGGGATGCAGGCCTGCGTGATCTCGAGGCAAACCACTCTGCCCCCGGGCCGGCACACGCGGCGCATCTCTTCAAATGCTCGCGGGATATCGGCCACATTTCGAATACCAAAACCCACGGTACACGCGTCGAATTCCCCAACCCCGAAGGGGAGATCAAGAACGTCGCCTAGCCGAAACTCCACATAGAGCTGGTTGCGGCCGCACTTCTCTCGGGCAACGGCGAGCATCTCTTCCGAGACATCCACCCCCACGACTCTACCCGCGGCCCCGACCTTTTCCTTGAGCGCAAAGGCAAAATCGCCCGTGCCACAGCAGACGTCCAAGGCCGAGCACCCCGGCCCGACGCCCGCCAGCATGACTCCCATGTCCCGCCAACGATGGTGCAGCCCCGCCGTCATGAGGTCGTTCAGGCGATCGTACGACCCCGCAATATCGTCGAACATCTGCCTGATCCGTCTCGGCTCAGGCGTGGCGCCGAGACCGTCGTGCCTATCATCGCCCACCCAGCCCGTCACGGTACGACCAGTGAGAGGGTCGTGAAGAACAAGAACACCACGCTGATGATGCCATTCATAGTCATGAAGGCGACTCCCACCTTCTCAAGATCGGCTTTTCGCATGAGCCAGTTCTCGTAGAAGAGAAGCCCGGCACAGACCGCCACCCCTAGATAGTAGACGAGAGTAGTCCCCTGGATATATCCGACCAGCGCCAGCAGGACTATCGCCAACACATGGCAGCTCCGGGTGCTCCACAGCGCCACGGCTTCCCCAAAATCGGCCGGGATCGAATGCAACCCCTGCTCACGATCGACAGCTACATCCATGAAGGCGTAGATAATGTCGAACCCTGCTATCCACAGCGCAACTCCGGCGCCGAGCACCACCGGTCTCCAGGAGATGGTCCCGGTGACCGCCACCCAGGCACCAACCGGGGCCAATCCATCGACCAGGCCCAGTATCAGGTGGCAGGTCCAAGTCCACCGTTTCGTATAGGGATAGACGATCATAGGGATCACGACAACCGGCCATAGATAGCGGGTGATCACCGGCAGGTTGAAGGTCGAGTAGATGAGCACGCCGAGCGACGCGAGGACAAAAAGCCACACCTGCCATTTCTTCAGAAGCCCCGCCGGGATCTCGCGGCCGGCCGTCCGCGGGTTGCGGGCATCGATGCCTGCATCGATCAAGCGATTCAACGCCATGCCGAAGCAGCGGGCGGCCACCAAGGCGACTGTGATCCAGAACATCCGCCAGAAACCGGGTACCCGCATCTCGGCCAGAAGGACTGCCGCATAGGCGAAAGGCAGGGCGAAGACGGAGTGCTCGAACTTCACCAGATTGGCGAAGCGCCGAACATAGGTGATGAACACGCCGACGCCTAACTTCCCACAGTAGACCGACCACACCCGTCCCGCTGCGACCGCTCCAGCCCAAGGCTCGGCCACAACTCATCGACGCGGGCCTTGACGTCGGCCGACATCTCCACATCGGGCGGCCATTCCCGCTCGTGACCTTCACTGGGTTCTTTGCTCGTGGCATCGATGCCGATCTTGGCTCCCCAGAGGGGTTGTGGCGCCGAATGGTCAAGCACGTCCAGCGGACCCTCAGTGACCACCACGTCCCGTCTCCAGTCTACGTTGCTGAAGACTCGCCATGCCACTTGGCCGTAGTCGTGCACATCGACCTCCGCATCGACCACGACGATGCACTTCTGAAACTGCATCTGGCCCATCCCCCAGAGCGCATGCATGACTTTGCGCGCATGTAGCGGATAGCTCTTCTTGACTGAGACCAGAACGCAGTTGTGAAACCCCCCCTCTTTGGGCAGATCCCAGTCGACCAACTCCGGGAGGGTGAGACGCATCAGCGGCAGGAATAGTCTCTCGGTGGCCTTCCCGAGATACGTGTCTTCCATGGGCGCCTGCCCTACGATGGTGGTCGCATAGATAGGGTTCCTGCGGTGCGTGATGGCCGTGAGGTGGAACACCGGGTATTCGTCGGCCAGAGAATAATAGCCGGTGTGATCCCCGAATGGTCCCTCCATCCGTCGTTCGTTGACATCTGCATACCCTTCGAGGACGTACTCCGCGTGGGCCGGAACCTGGAGGTCGACCGTTCGACACTGTACAAGCTCTACGGGCCCACCCTGAAGGAATCCCGCAAACAGCAGTTCGTCGATGGAACCGGGCAATGGGGCCGTCGCAGCATACGTGAGGGCGGGGTCCGTCCCTATAGCCACAGCGATCTCCATGCGGCCTCGAGAAGCCCGGTAGGCCTCGGCGGCATCTTTGTGTAGATGCCAATGCATTCCAGTAGTATGTCCGTCAAACACCTGCAGACGATACATACCTACGTTGCGGACCCCGGTGACCGGGTGGCGGGTGAAGACCAGGGGCAATGTAATATAACGACCTCCGTCTAGAGGCCAGCACTGCAGGATGGGCAGCGTCCCTAAATCCACCTGGTCGCCGGTCAGAACCACTTCTTGGCAAGGGCCGCCCTTCACCATCTGGGGCTGCAAAGCGGCCAGCTCTTTCAAACGAGCAAGGACTTTGAGCTGCTCCCAAGTACCCCCGGGCATCTCCAGTTCCGTCAGCTTCGCCACTCTACCGGCCAAGTCATCATACGACTGCGCGCGAAGAGCGAGACACATCCGTTCGTGACTCCCGAACTGGTTCATCAGAACCGGGACTGCGTGCCCTTTCGGCTTCGTGAAGAGTAAGGCCGGTCCCCCGCTTTTGGCGACTCGATCGGCGATCTCGGTCATCTCCAACACGGGGTCGACCGGTACATCAATGACGGTCAGCTCATCCCTATCCCGGAGGAGTTTCATGAATCCGCGTAGATCTTTCATCGTCACGGCTACTCTCTAAGCGCGCTGCGGTAAACCTCAAGGGTCTCCTCAGCCGATCGCCCCCAACGAAAGAGGGCGGCCCGGCGAAGCCCCGCCTCCCTGAGCGTCTCGTACAAACTGGAGTCCGTCAAGACCCGTGCCATACAGTCCTCAAAGGCTTCTAACGACGTAGGGTCAAAAAGCAGGGCCGCCGACCCCGTGACCTCAGGCAACGATGACGAATTCGAGACTACGCAGGGCGTCCCACATGCCATGGCCTCCAGCGGGGGTAGACCGAACCCCTCGGCCAAAGAGGGAAACACGAACACGGTCGCTGCTGAGTAGACCGCCGGAAGGTCCTCATCCCCTATGAACCCTGGGAAGACGACTTTGTCCACCAGCCTCCTCTTGACCACCTCATGCGTCAGCCTGCGATAGTCAACTTTTTGCGCCCCCGCAAGCACCAATGGGGGGAGATCGGCGAGACGCCTCTGCAACCTCGACCAGGCGTTCACCAGGAACGGGAGGTTCTTCTCGGGGCGGAAATCACCGGCCCACAATGCGAACCGTTCGGGCAGTGAGTAACGGTGCCGCACCGCGGCCAAGACAGCGGGGTCCGTGTGGGGCACAAAACGCTCCGAGACCCCGTTATGGATGACCCTCACTTTGGCGGGGTCCACGTGGGCGTAGACACTGAGGGTCGAGAAAAGAATCTGCGACACCGTGATGACCCGACGAGACTCGCGGAGGGTGTCGGTAAGCTGCCGTCTGTAGCGCAACCGCACGGCCGTAGGCATGCTACTCGGGTAGAGAAATGGCGTGACGTCGTGCATCGTCGCCACGAGGGGAACGGAGAGCGGAGTAGGAGCCCACGGGCTGGGAACATGCAGAATATCGACCTTAGACCGTCTCACCAGCGCCCGAAATGCACTCCTACCTAGGGGGGCTAGGGGATCCATGTTGGCCGACACCAGGGTAAACGGCCCCTCTCGGGGGATGGTGTCCTTCTGGTCGTCTTCGCAGAAGACGACGGTCTCGACCCCCAATTCGGCGAACTGCCGCAGCAGGTTCCGGGAATACGTGCCGATGCCCTTGCGGTATCGCACTTCCCGCGCATCGAAACCTATCCGCATAGAACCTCCAGCCTGCCCTGTCGTCGGCCCGCCCCTGCTACGACCCTGTCAAGTAATACCCGCCTCTAACCGAAAATAGTAGCAAAGCCGGCGTCTCCCTCCTTGCGGTACAGGGCAAGTGGATTGTAGAATTAGTGCAGAATTGCATTCAGAGCGTAGGGGTTAGCCTGTGCAAGACGGTTCCAATATCATCTCGCCGCCAATCCGGTCCCAACAGGGCTCCATATTGCTCAAAGCCGGTAGTATCCTCGACGCCCACAAGTTGCAGATTACGAAGAGGTGGCTCAGCCGCCTCGTGGGTCAGCTAGAAGATCTTGAGTCGCTGGAGCGCTTTCCCACCCAAGAAAGCATCCGCACGTCGGTGGAGCTCATCGAAGGTCTTACTCATTGCCTTCTGGATGAACAGGCTTTGGCTCAGTTCGAGGAAGGCGGCCTTTACTACCAGCAGGCTGAGACCCTAGGCCTTCTGCAACGCGACGGGGCCGAGGCCATCGGATCGCTGGCCGACAGCCTGTGCGCCCTAGAGGACGCCATCTGGGATCGGCTTGCGGAGGGTCTCCGCCATCAGGACCGGGAGTTGCTTCAAGTGGTGCGGATACTTCGGCTCGCCCTCCACCGGATCATGACGGCAGCCACAGCCGCCTATCACCAGCAATCCAAAGCCGAACTCGACCGCTTGGCCCATACCGACAGCCTCACCGGTCTCTACAACCGCCGCTACTGGGAGCCCGAATTGGCCCGGCATGTCGAGCTTTATAAGCGCTACCGGCATCCGTTCGCCGTATTGATGCTCGATCTGGATAACCTCAAATGGGTGAACGATACCTTTGGACACGCGGCAGGCGATACGGCTCTCGTTCATTTGGCGACGGTGATGCGCATGAACATCCGCGACGTCGACATCCCCTGCCGGTTCGGAGGGGATGAGTTCTTGATACTCATGCCCGAGGCCGACAAAAACGCCATCCAAATGGTGGGGCGCCGGATAGCCGAATCGGTCAACAAGACCCGCTTCAAGCTCGGTCGTTCTTTTGCCAGCCTACAGGTGAGTTTTGGCTCAGCCGCTTGCCCGGAGAACGGGGTTGATCCTGAGACTCTGCTTCAGGAGGCGGATGCCAGCCTGTACCGGGCCAAAGAGGCAAAGAGGAAGCAGTCCGCCTCGTCGGACCTTTAGGACGCGCCCTCAAACCACACGCTGCCCCCGCCTCCACGTGCATCGACTCTATGCCTACGCCGGACCCTTGTCTACGATGCACAACCGAATATCCGTGTCATCTCTCCTCGGGATCCGCACATTCGAAGGCTTCGCCTCGCACCGTTTCAATCGCATGATCTAACACCGGGGCAATGACCGCGAAGTGCTCTCGGCAGGCTTTGGGGCTGCCCGGCATATTTATTATGAGGGTCCGCTTCCTGACGGCCGCGACCGCCCGGCTCAACATGGCATGAGGAGTTGCCGACAAAGAAGCGGCGCGCATGGCTTCGCCCATCCCGGGGACCGACCGATCGGCCACCGCCAGCGTCGCCTCAGGAGTCCGGTCACGGGGAGCCAGGCCCGTGCCCCCAGTAGTGAGTACAAGATCGACCCCCCCGGCATCCGCCAATTCGACCAGTGTGCGCTCGATCAAGGCCTGTTCATCGGGTATGACGATGGGTGGGCTTACCGTGAAGCCCAGCTCGCCCAGCAATTCGGCGAGCATCGGCCCGGAGAGGTCTTCGCGCAACCCAGCACTTGCTTTGTCGCTGAGGGTGACAACAGCCGCCCGCAGCGGCCCCCGACTCCTGGTATCACTCATGGGCAGGCTCCCCACGGCTGAGCCCATCCGGAGCCCGTTCCTCTAAACGGAGATACTCCTCCTTACCCCCAGTCTTCTCCAGCAGACGGATATCCCCGATTATCATCCCCCGATCAACCGCCTTGCACATATCGTAGATAGCAAGGGCCGCTACAGCCGCGCCCGTCAGGGCCTCCATCTCGACACCGGTACGATCCTCGGTGCGGGCAATACACTCCAGGTCGATGCGAGGCTCCTCGTCGGCAATGGTGAAGGTCAGATCGATCTGCGTGAGAGACAGGGGATGACAGAGGGGGATCAGATCGGAGGTCCGTTTGGCGGCCATGATCCCCGCCACCTTAGCCACGGCGAGTACGTCGCCTTTGGGCAACGCCTGTTCTCGCAATAGACGGAGAGTGGCCGGAGCCATCCAGATCCGCGCGCCGGCCCGAGCCACGCGCCGGGTAACGCCTTTACCCCCGACGTCGACCATGCGGGCCTCGCCGGCTCCATCCACGTGGGTCAGACGAGACTCATCCACGTCATCCACCCACCTGGGACATGCCCAGACTCGTCCGTCCCGGCAAGAGGTTCTTATCGAACGTTTTGGCCTCCAAAGACTTCCGGATCATGTCCCTGACCTCGTTTCGATCCCCCCCCTGCACGGCACTCTTGACATCGACCTCGTGATTGGAGAAAAGGCAGTTCTTCAACCGTCCGTCGGCCGTCAGCCGCAAGCGGTTGCACTCGTCGCAGAAGTGATCGGACACCGATCCTATGAAGCCCACGGTCCCCTGGTGGCCGGGGAAGCGATAGTAACGCGCCGGCCCCCAGCCCAGGGGCGGCTCCACCGCCTTCGGTCTCCCCAGCTCTTCGGCACCGAGTTGCTCGAGGGCGGCCACAACCTGAGCCTTAGTCAAGGCGTCGCCCGTCGACCCCGGTCCGCACTTCCCTACAGGCATCCATTCTATGAAGCGGACGTGCAAACACCTGTCCCTTGTCATGGCCACGAAGTCCCGCAACTCAGAGATCAGGCCCGACATCATGACCACGTTCAGTTTGACAGGATCAAGCCCGGCGCGAAGCGCCGATTCCACACCCTCGAGAACGGCATCCAATGAGCCGCCTCTCGTCAGACGCCGGTAGCGTTCAGGATCGAGCGTATCAAGGCTGATGTTCACCCGGTCAAGTCCCGCGGCCTTCAACTCGTCGGCGAAGGACGGGAGGAGGACTCCATTGGTCGTCAGTGATATCCCCTTGATGCCGGGGATCACGTGGAGAAGGCCCACTAAGTCAGGCAGGCCCTTCCTCACCAACGGCTCTCCCCCGGTGAGGCGGATTTTAGAGATCCCCAACTCCGCCGCGATCTCCACAAAGAAAACCATGTCCTCGTACGAGAGGATCTGGTCATGCGGGATGAACGGCACCCCTTCGGGCGGCATGCAGTAGACGCACCGGTAGTTACACCGATCCGTCACCGAGAGACGCAGATAATCGACTGCCTGCCGCACGGGGGAGTTCACGTGTCGAAGTCCTTGGGGGCCGAGAGTGTGGGTCCGTTATACTTGTGCAAGTATACGCCGTTCCACCAGATCAGCTAGTCCGCCGAAATCGTCCAAGGCCAGCTGAGGGACCGGGTAGCCCGGAAACCGCTGATCGCTCGCGATACCGACCAGTTCGTCGGGAGTACTCACCAATTCCGTGCTGCGGGCGCGACGTGATACCTCGATTTTGGGCGCATCCTGCTTCTTGAAACCCTCGGTGATGACGAGATCAACAGGCTCCCGAATCTGGCGGATAAGGTCCGGCAAAGGCCGTTCTTCGCTGATACTGTTGAGCCAAACGTATTTGTCCGGCGAGGATATGCCCACTACCTCGGCCCCCCTCTCCCGGAAACGGTAAGAGTCGGTACCGGGAACATCGATCTCGAAGCCGTGGGTGTCGTGTTTGATGACGGCAACCCGATAGCCTCTGCGTCGGAGTTCGGAGAGCACCCCCAACACCACGGTGGTTTTGCCCGACTTCTTCTTGCCGATGAACGACACTGTGGGTAAGACACACGTAGCCATGAAGGCCTGGATACGAGGTTGAAGCGCCGCGCGCCACTCGTCGTCCACGCCCGTCAACCGGAGACGTGCTGCCTCCAGTTCTTCGGATGTATTCACGTTGATGAACAACTCGTCGGGGTCACCGTAGCGCCCGTCGTCCATGTCAAGGTATCCGGTGTTGAGGTCGGGATAAATATCGAAGATACGCCGCCTCCCGGAGCGGATGAACTCCAGGTATGGGTCGAGCGTGCCCTTGCTATAGACCGCACAGAGAGGCTGCAGATAGCTCCCGTGGCGGGGTACGAACACTTCGAAGCCTTCGGACATATCGGCCAACACCCGTACGAGTCGAGGCGGGACGAACGGCATATCGCAGGCCACGCACACCACCCGTTCGGTAGGAGAGGCCAGTGTCGCCGAATAGACCCCGACTGCCGACCCGATCTCAGGAAGGGCATCGTTAACAACCGGCAGCCCCAAGTGATGAAACCGGGAGGGGTCGCGTACGACGACAAACGCGTGTCTGAAGAGAGGAGCCAAGCGATCGCGCATCCACTCGAGAAGGGTCCCGTCACGAAAAGGCGCGAACGCTTTGTCTTCACCCATGCGTGTTGACAGCCCGCCCGCCAGGAGCGCCAGACTCACGTCGTTATCCATTCGTACTCCTCCTCGTCACCCCGATATGCTCGAGCCTGCTCTTGTTGCACAGGCCGTCGCCTGCCGGCCGAGTTCTATCATCCTCTCTTCCTCGAGGCCCACTTGTATGTCGAAAGAGATTACCTCACCCCGCCCTTCAAGAAAGTCTGCGTACATCATGGGCCCTCTTATCCGTTTCGTATTTTCTGTCGATACTCCCTATGGAACATCTACGGGGTGCGGGTGATCCGCAAGAATCCGCAGGGGAGAATGGTCCGGCGAGGACTGAAACAACCATGACTTCCAACCAACGCATCTTGGCCGCATACGAGTACGGCCTCCGAAGGCTTGCCGATGAACTCATTGCCGAGAACGAGCCTTCGGACGAGGAACGAGCTCATTTGCTTCTGGTGAGTCAAATGGCACAGGCCCTTGTCAAAGCCTATGACACTCACCAACTGAAGCAGGCCGTCTCGCTGGAAGCAGGCTCTTTGGCACTGCAAAAAGCTGCCGCCCGGCAAGACCGTCCGATCCTTAATCTCACCCTGCGGAGCTTAGTGGACAACAATCTCATGAGCCCTTGGTACGCACGCTTTCTGAGCGGCAGTTTAGGGATGAAGCGGACGGTCATCATCAGCGGAGATGAGAATGTGGGCAAGTCGACTCTGCTCAACGCACTCATCGACCTACTGTCACGTGATCATCGCATCGTAGCCATCGATGACGCCGACGAGGGCCTTCCGGCCCTCGAAGATCGTCCCTTCACAGTCCAGCTTAAGGCCAGACACGGCACGCCTGCCCGGGCCGGGGTGTTCCGCAAGGCGGCCGACATGAAGCCCGATTGGATCATCGTCGGTGAATTGGCCCGACGCGAAGGTCCGGCGTTTCTGGAGATCGTCGCCCAAGGCCCTGCCGGACTGGCCACGGTCCGGACGCCCGAGCCCGAGACCGCGCTCGCCGACTGGTTGTCCATGGGTAGGATGACAACTGAGCACCTCGGTAAGATCCAGCCCCTCGTGTTGCATCTCCATAGAGACCAGAAAGGCCGGCCTCGGCTTAAGAAGTTGGTGGAGATCCAAGTGGACGACGGCTCTCTGGTGGTGACGCCCCGCACCCCGATCGATGGGCCGTCAGAGGCCGCCGAGGCCGGCGGAAGCCCCGCAAGATCCAGCGGGGAGCGTCGGAACGGGCGCAGGAGCGGACGTGGCGCCGCCGCAGAAAAGGAGACTGCAAACCGCTAACTCGAGAGTAGGGCCCGTAGTCCCTCCTCGTCCAGCAGGGTGATGCCGAGCTCTCGAGCCCGGGCCAGCTTCGAGCCGGCCTCTTTGCCTACCACCACGTAGTCGGTCTTCGTACTGACCGATCCGGTGACCCGACCACCCGCGGTCAGGATGGCTTCGGTGGCCTGCTCTCGAGAGAGCGTCGGCAGGGTCCCGGTTAGAACCAGTGTCTTCCCCGAAAGCGGTCCGGAGACAGAGTCTTCTTTGGCATCACGCGCTCCTTCGGGCCCGCCTCCGGCGGGCACGGCCATGGTCACCCCAGCCTCCTGCAGACGCCGTAGCACATCGAGGTTGCGTGGGTCACGGAAATACCGCCAAACACTGTCGGCGATTATTGGACCGACGCCCGGCGTCTCAGCGATTTCTTCGGCTGAGGCCGCGCGTAAGGCCTCCATACTCCCAAAACGACGAGTGAGCAACTCGGCATTCTCGGCCCCTACGTGAGGAATGCCGAGCGCGAAGACCACGCGGGCCAGGGAGCGTCCCTTCGACGCCTCCACCGCCGCGACTATGTTGGCGGCGGATTTCTCACCCAAACGCTCAAGCTCCGCCAGCCGACCCGCCTCCAGTTCGTAAAGATCGGCTGCGTCCCTGATCAGGCCCAAAGCTAAGAGCCGCTCCACAAGCTTCTCGCCAACACCGTCGATATCCATAGCGCCCTTGCTCACGAAATGCTTGATCGCTTCGGCCCGCTTGGCAGGGCAGTCCGGATTGGGGCAGCGCACCGCCACCTCGCCGGGCACCCTCACCACCGGCGTTCCACAAGAAGGACACCGTGCCGGCATTGAGAACGGCCGCTCTTCCCCAGTACGGAGGTCGGTGAGTGGCGCGACGACTTGGGGAACAACGTCGCCTGCCCGTTGCACAATGACCAGGTCTCCTTCGCGCAGGTCTTTGCGGTGGATGTCTTCCTCGTTGTGGAGAGTGGCTCTTTCCACGATTACCCCACCGACTTCCACCGGCTCCAATTCGGCCCAGGGGTTCAGTACACCTGTCCTGCCAACGCTCACATGGATCCTGAGCAATCGGGTCTGAGCAGTGGTGGGGGCGAACTTGTACGCCACAGCCCATCGAGGATCCCGGCCCACCGCCCCCAAGGCCATCTGCAGCCGCCTATCGTCGAGTTTGATCACTACGCCGTCGATATCGTAGTCAAGCTGATCGCGACGCTCCTGCCACTCCCGGCAGCCGACAATGATCTCCTCTACGGTGGCCGCCGTACCGATGTCCGGGTTGACCCGGAACCCCGCCCTACGCAACCACTCAAGGACCTCATGCTGGCCGGCGAACTCCCACCCCTCTACAGATCCCACTCCGTAGAACCATGTGGACAGCGGCCGGGAAGCCGTGATCCGGGAGTCGAGCTGACGCAGAGATCCTGCAGCCGCATTGCGCGGATTGGCGAAGGTGGGCTCGCCCGCGGCTATGCGCTGTTCGTTCAGTTGCCCAAAGGCCGAAAGAGGTAGATAGACTTCACCACGCACCTCTACCATCTTCGGATAAGGAGCCGCGTCCGGAAGCATCGCGAGGGGCACCATGGAAATGGTCCGGAGGTTAACGGTCACATCCTCCCCGACCTCGCCATTGCCTCGAGTGGCTCCTACTGTCAGCCGGCCCTCCTCATAACGCAGCGAGACGGCCAACCCATCTATCTTGGGCTCGAGGACGAAGCGCAGCGACTCGGGAGCAACCCCGACATCCCCGACAAGTCTTACCACCCGAGCGTACCAGGCCCGGAGCTCCTCCTCGCTCTTGGCGTTCGCCAGCGACAGCATCGGCTCCCCGTGTTGTACCTGAGTGAAGCCCGCGAGCGGCTCCCCTCCCACACGCTGGGTGGGAGAATCAGGAGTAATCAGCTCCGGGTGGGCTGCCTCAAGATCTTGGAGTTCCCGAAAGAGACTGTCGTATTCAGCATCGGAGATCTCGGGACTGTCGAGCACGTAGTAGCGGTACTCATGGTGACGAATGAGCCCTCTCAGCTCCTCGATCCGGCCGGCGGGGGTCGCGCTGGGCTCCCCCGTCCGCTTCACACCCCCCAACGGACCACTCCCAGTCACCGGTTCCTCCTAGATCCCGAGAACCTCCGCCAATTCAGGGATAGTATGGACTAGGACGTCCGGCTTTTCAGCCTCCAGTGTATCTGTATCGAAAACGCCCCAGCTCACCGCGATCGCGTCCACACACGCGGCTCGAGCCGCCTGGATATCCGAAGGACTGTCTCCCACGTAGGCCGCTTCATCCACGCTCACCCCGATCCGATCGAGACAGGCGAGGATAGGTTCGGGAGAAGGCTTGTTGCCCGCGCTTTCGTCTGCACATACCGACGCATCGAAGTAGCCCTCGATACCGGTGAGGTCAAAGGCCATCTGAGTCGTGTAGCGAGACTTGGACGTGACCAACCCCAGTCTGACCCCGGCACCCAACAGAGCCTCAAGGAGGCCCGGGATACCTTCGTAGAGTTTGAGCATACGATCGTGCTCTCGGTGGTTGAACTCGCGGTAGACCTCCACCAGCTCGTCTGCATGCTCGGGGCTGAAGAACGCCATCTGTTCACGAAGGGGACGACCGACCCAAGCGATGGACTTCTCGCGCGAGATCTCCCGTCCGAGAACCTCACGGACGGCGTGTTGGAACGAGATGATGATCAACTCGACCGAGTCGACTATGGTGCCGTCGAGGTCGAACACCACCGCCTCGTACGCTGGGGATCCGCCTCTCACCGCTCCGGGCCCCACAGGCCGAGCGCTCTCTCCCACCCACGCAGCTCATCCAAAGCAGCGTGCGACATAAGGTCGAAGTGGAGGGGAGTGATGGATATCCACCCGTCGGCGATAGCTTCGAAATCCGTCCCCGGTTCACGGTGCCAACTGAGATCGTCGTTGTATATGTGGTACCCGTGACGCCTGCCCTCAGTCAAACGGTATTCGACCTTGTCGCCATAGATGCGCCTGCCCAACAAAGTCAGCTTCGCCCCTTCTATCTCGTGCCAAGGCCTATCGGGACAGTTGACGTTCAGAAGGGTCTTGGCCGGAAACCCCTGCCTTAGGACAACCGACACCAAGTGGTGAACGAAACGGGCCGGGACCGAGAGATCGTAGCCGGGATGGTAGCCTTCGGCAGAGACCGCAATGGCGGGGGTGTCAAGCATGATGCCCTCCAGAGCAGCGGCAACCGTGCCGGAGTAAGTGATGTCATCACCGAGATTACCTCCCAGATTGATGCCCGACACGATGAGGTCAGGGCTTCGATCGAGCAGACCCAGGGCAGCCATACGGACGCAGTCGACCGGAGTACCGTCGGTGCTATAGGCCAGGCTGCCGTCAGGTAACTCCACCTCTTCGACCCACAGGGGCGAACGCATGGTGATACTGCGAGCAGCTCCCGAACGATTCTGGTCTGGAGCGACGATCTGCACCTCCCCGAGAGAGTCCAGCGCCGCTTTGAGAGCGGCCAAACCTGGTGAACTCACACCATCGTCGTTCGTAAGGACGATGAGGGGACGCGGGGTGTCGATGGCGACGAGCGCGCAGTCCCTTGCGGCCATGACCGAGAACGGCAGACTCAGCTGTTCGAGGCAGTGGCAGCCACGGGCGAAGTGGCTTTGGTCACAGGGGGCGTAGACGTCTCACCTGCTGCGGTGCCACCTGACGTGGCGGAAGAATCCGGACTGCTCCCACCGGCCGCCTGTGAGCCGGCAGGCCCGATGGAGCTGCGCCGACCATAATCAGTCGTATAGAAACCCGGGCCCTTGAACTGGATGGCCACGGGGAACAACAACCTCTTCACCGGCTCACCGCAGATTTCGCATTCCTTGACAGGATCATCAGACATCCGCTGAAAGCGCTCGAACTGGTGCTCACATGAAAGGCAACGATACTCATATGTAGGCAAGGCTCTCGGACCTCCTAATTCATCGTTTACACATTATAGCGAAAAACAGCCGGGCCGTCTCCAATGCTTGGCACTCTCCCCCGAAGAGTGCCAACTGGGGGTTCAACGATTCCGCCGCCATGCCATGTACCCAGCAAACGCCATAACCAGCCAGTTCACGGCCCCTCGGCCCGACAGACTGAACACTACTGCGTCCCAGCCGACCCCGAAGCTTACAAACGCGGCCACCACCGGCGGCACTACAAACGCCCACACGGTGGATGCCGCTGCCACCACCGCGGTCTGCAGACCGTGATACCGACCCGAGGCCCGCGACACGGCCTCCCCTACCAGGTACCCGATACCCGCGGCTACGAAGATGAACAAAAAGAAGAAGCCTATGCTCCCGAGGATGTAGTAGTACGCGAAGCCGACAACCGTCCCCGCCCCAAGACCGGCGACCACGGCCCGCGCCAGCAGCCCGTGCCTAAGGGTGACGCGTGCCGATCGCGGCATCTGTGCACATTCACGACATTTCACGCCCACGGCCGAGAACACCATACAGTCTGGGCATAGCGGTTTGTCACACGCGCTGCATGTCACCAAAGTCAGGTGCTTGGGATGGTTGGCACACGGCTGCTCCAAAGCCGTGGCCACGGCCGCGCTCTCACCGAACGGCCGGTCCGTCACCTACGGCCCCGTCGCTGACGGGCCACCAGAACCACCTCACCGGGGGTCCGCAGGGGCTCCAACTCTTTGCGGTAGCTGCGGTGCACCGCCTCCAGCTCTTCCTTCGCCTGTGCGGCCAGTCGTTCCATGTCAGCCTGCAACTCGTCAAGCTTCTTCTGCAGCTTGGCTACTTGCTCTTCCATCTGCAACACGCGCTCCACACCGGCAAGGTTGAGGCCGCACTCCCCCACCAGTTGTTGGATGCGCTGCAGCCGTTTCACGTCTTCCAAAGAATAGAGGCGGGTGCTTTTCGAAGAGCGCTGCGGACGTATGAGACCGCGACGTTCGTACATACGTAGCGTCTGGGGATGCATCTCGGCCAATTCCGCCGCCACCGAGATCATAAAAACGGGCTTCATCTTGTCATCAAGAGGCATCTACTCCCCCTTGTTTCATACCGACCATCCAGGCCGTCCCGCGCGGGGGTCTTCGTTACGCGATTCGGCAAACTTCTTCAGCATTTCCTTCTGCTCACCATTCAAACGCTCAGGAGTGAGCACGTTGATACGGGCGATGAGATCGCCCTTACCCGACGCTCCCAGTCGAGGAGCTCCTTTACCCTTTATCTTGAGCAACCTGCCATCCTGGGTCCCAGCAGGCACCTTGAGGGCTACGCTCCCTTCGGGAGTGGGGACCCGCACAGACGCGCCCAAAGCAGCCTCGACCATGGTCACCGGCACTTGGATCATGAGATCGGAGCCCCGCCGCTCGAAAAGAGGGCTCTCGTCCACCTGAGCGATCACATACAGGTCGCCGGCCGGCCCGCCCCGAAGGCCGGGCTCGCCTTTGCCCTTCAGGCGAATCTTCGTACCGTCCTTCACTCCAGGCGGCAACGGCACGGTGAACTTCTTCAGCGCTCGGGTCAGCCCAGTCCCACCACAGGTCTGGCAAGGGCTCTCAATGATGGTCCCCGTCCCCCGACACCGGCTGCAGGGCTGGCTGAGGGCGAAGAAGCCCTGACTCTGGCTTACCACACCCCTACCCTGGCACTGGGGGCAGGTCGTCGGAGCCGTTCCCGGCGCCGCTCCGCTGCCTCTGCATGTATCGCACTGCACGGTCAGAGGTACGCTGACTTTGGTAGTCACCCCCTTCAGGGAATCCGCAAACGAGATCCTCACAGCCACGCTTACATCTTCACCCCGCTCGGGCCGCTGCGCCCGCCGGCCGGCGCCACCAAAACCTCCCCCACCGAACCCGCCGCCAAAGAGGCCCCCAAACAGATCGGCCCAGTCGCCCCCCATGGGCTGCCCGCCCTCGAAGCCCCTGAACCCGCCACCGGCACTCTGGGGACCTTGTCCGAAGAAGGAGGGCCCGACATCGTACTGTTGGCGCTTCTCGGGGTCGGATAGGACCTCGTAGGCGCTGGATACCTCTTTGAACTTCTCTTCAGCCTTGGGATCGTCGGGATTGGCGTCCGGATGGTACTTGCGCGCCAGCTTGCGGTACGCTTTTTTGATCTCGTCCTGGGTAGCGGTCTTCTTCACCCCCAAGACTTCGTAGTAATCTCGAGTGCTCGTGGCCATGGTGCCTCGCTATCAGCCCGAGGCGGTCCCGCCACCGGACCCGCCCGCGGCTTCGGTCCGGCCGCCTGCCCGCTCAGCTTCTTCCCGGCCCGTCGAGACTACCACGCGTGCCGGTCGGAGAACCCGTTCTCCCTGCCGATATCCCCGCTCGAGGACAACCGCAACTACACCTTCCTCATACTCAGAGGGCTGCACAGCCATCGCGTCGTGTACCTCGGGGTCAAATTGAGCCCCCACGCCCTCGATTTCCTCGACTCCGGCACGCGCCAATAGCGCCACAAACATGTCGCGGGTCATACGGACACCGGTAAGAACTTTGCCCTCTTCGTGATGCTCGGCCGCATCGAGAGCCCGTTCGAGATTGTCAAGGATGGGCAGAAAGTCGTTTAGAACTTCGCACTGCGTGCGCCCAAAAGACTCAACGGCCTCACGCGAGGCCCGCCTGCGGAAGTTCTCGAATTCAGCCTGCAGGCGCAGGCGGGAGTCGGTCAGTGTCTCTACCTGCGTCGTCAAAGCGTCCAGCCGTGTCGTCAAAGCCTCACGCTCGGCCACCAGGGCATCGCGTTCGGCAATGAGGGAATCGAGTTCAGTCGCGTTGACCCCAGGTGACGCCGCGCGATCCTGCCGGCTGCGAGGGCTGCCCGCAGTCGTTTTAGCCGTAGAGGCAGCGTGCACGTTAGGTGAGCCCTGTAGAGAAGCCGCCGCCGCGTCCGTTCTCCCCGTCCCCGGATTCTTCGCAGCCGCAGGACTGGGCGCATCCTTTCGCCCTGCGACAGGATCGTCCCTGCGGGCGCCGCGAGAACCCTGGTGATTAATTGGTATCTGTCTCTTACCTGTCGTCATGGGCCTATCTTTCGCTTTCAATACTCTTGGACTCCAAGATCTCCCAGAGCCCTTCTTATGGGGGGGGGGGGGGGGGGGCGCCCCCCCCCCCCCCCCCCCCCCCCCCCCCCCCCCCCCCC
>JAXGNF010000047.1:0-19163 GCA_040768135.1 Thermoleophilia bacterium
CGCATCACGACCAAGTACGCGAGCGACGTGATCGTTGCCCCTGGGGATACATACGATTTCGACAGACAGATCGGCCCCCGGACCGAAGCCCGCGGTTACAAACCGGCGCCAGGCATAACCAAAGGCGAGCTCGAAGACGTGCTTGGCGGCGGCATCTGCCAGGTCTCGACCACTCTGTTCAATGCGGCCTTCTTCGCCGGCCTTGAGATCGTCGAGCGGAAGAACCACTCAATCTATATCGATCACTATCCCCGAGGCAGAGACGCGACCGTCAGCGCCGGGGGGCCCAACATGCGCTTCCGCAACGATACCGCCCACCATATCCTCATCCGTGGCCGTTCAGACGGCATCACGACCACCTTCAACATCTACGGCACCAAAGACGGCCGCAAAGTCGAATACACCACGAGCGACTTCTACAACGAGGTCAAGATGGCCACGTACGAGATCCCCGCCTATTGGCTGGGTCCCGGCACCACCTACGTGAAATTCAAGGGCCAACCGGGCAAGTCCATAGATGTGCTTCGCACGGTGACGGCCAAAGACGGCTCTGTGATCCACAACGACAAATTCGTGAGCACGTGGAAGATGGTGACCCGCGAGATAGAAGTGGGGACCGGCTCGACCACGACGACCACCACGACTCTCTCGACCACCGAGACGACCGGTCAGGCCACGCCGACCCCCGACGGCTGATGGAGTGCGCCGCCCGGCGCACCGGTGCTGATACCGCGCCATCGCGCGCGTCTCCGGCGGTATCGCGCCACAACGTGCATCGGTCGTGGAGACCGCCGCCGCGCGCGGCGGCGGTCTCAGGCTCGAACTCTAGTACTCCCTAAGCACATCGATCATTATCTCCGTAGCTTTTAGGGCGTAGTCTCTGGGGATGGTCAACGGTGGCATGAACCTGAACACGTTGCCGTAGCGTCCGCAAGGCGTGATGATGATCCCCCTTCTCAGAAGCTTCATGGCAATCTCACCGCAGACTCCCGGCTCCGGGGGCTGCTTGGTCTTCTGATCGGCCACCACCTCGCAACCGATCATGAGGCCGCGTCCCCGCACGTCGCCAATCGCCTTCACGGATTTCATGGCGTCGGTCAGAATCCCCCGTATCTCATCACCCAATACAGACGCCCGCCCCATCAGATCCATGTCCGGGTCCTGAATGAGGTCGATATTAGTCAGACACACCTCGCAGCCGAGCGCGTTGCCCGCAAAAGTGGAGGGCTGGGACCCCTCTGTAAGGCTTTCTTCGATCTCAGCCCGATAGGTGAGACCCGCCATCGGAAGATCACCGCCCATCCCTTTGCCCCAAGTCAACATGTCGGGTTCCACCCCGGTATGCTCGACGGCCCACATCTTGCCGGTGCGTCCGGCTCCACCTTGAACCTCGTCGGCCACATACAGGCAACCGTATTTTTCACAGGCCGCCTTGATGAGTTGAAAGAACTCCGGCGGCGGCGCCACATACCCACCTTCTCCCTGCTGGGCCTCGACGATAACCGCAGCCACGTCATCTGCGGCAGTGTACGGGGTATTGAGAACGTGATCTACATACTTGCCGCACTGTACGTCACAGTTCGGGTAGGTCATGTCGAAGGGGCACCGATAGCAGTAGGCGTAGGGCAGATGCTGGACTCCGGCGATGAGCGGGCCCCAGCCGTGTCGGTAGCTGTATCCGGTGGTAAGAGCGCTCGTCCCGCACCAAACCCCGTGGTATGCCCCGTGGAAGGCGATGATCTGCGTCCGCCCTGTGTGTCTACGCGAAAACTTGATAGCCGTCTCCACAGCGTCGGAGCCTGCCTGAAAGAACGAAGTATGGCAGTTCCCCCGCAGGCCTTCCGGCATGACCTCCGAGACCCTCCTCGCCAACTCGATGCGCCTGGGGTTAGTGATGTCGGTGGTGTGCATGATTAGGTCGGATTGACGCCGGATGGCCTCCAGTATCTTGGGGTGCCCCCGGCCCACGGCGTTCACAGCTACCCCGGCAGCCATATCGATATACAAGTTTCCATCGACATCTTTGACGGTGGCGCCCTTGCCGTGTTCGAGAATCACCGGGAACCCTCCACCCCCACGGGTGAAGGCCTCGTACTTGCGTGACTCCTCCATAAGGGCCGTCACCTTGGGACCCGGTACCTCGCATATCATCTTCGGCGCGTCTGGGAAGGAGAGTTCTTTTGCTTCGGCTTCTGAGATCATGATCGTCCGTCCTTTCCTGTGCCGGGAGGGCTGGGATGAGAAGTCCGTCGCCTCAGTTGGCGTTGTTCGGTTACCACAGATCGTGATGCAATGAGAATGTACCCCCTAGCAGCGTGCTCCCGCCCGCACGCGTGACACGTTCGTCGATTCTCGAGACGACACGTCGTTCGACGACATCTACCGACGTCGGCCTATTTTAAACATCCGAACAACTTCAACTTATACTACTGGGTTGGGCGACAGTCAATACTTTGGAAGCATTTTGGTCGAACCACGTGATCGTTCTGACTCCGTTGGCCAATGATATTTTTATACTCTCGGATAATTACCACTGAGTCCATGCTAGTCTGATAGAGGGTGGACGATGGACTCTTCCCGAGAAAGGAGGGGCATGGCTCAGGGATACAGGCACATCCCGAGCAACCAGAAGACCCACGAGTCTCTTGGCGAACGCGGCGGCTCTCGCGCTTCACGCCGGGCAACGCTGAACCTGCCGGGAGCCGGACCCGGATTGGCTCCCACTGCCCAGCGTCTGCTTGATGCCGCCCGCCGGGTGCTGGCCCGTTCAGGATACAACTCGCTTTCGGTCGAGGCCATAGGACGTGAGGCAGGCGAGAACAAGGCCCTTGTCCGCTACTACTTTGGCTCGAAGAACGGTCTACTGCTCGCTCTGGTGGACGAGTTGGTATCGGACACCCTACGGCGCACCCGACAGAGACTGTCCACTCTCTCGAGCGCGAAGAACGGACCCGACTTTGTGGTAGAGGCGGCAGAAGCAATAATCCACGACCAAGAGTCTTATCGGCTCCTGTTCGACCTGCTTCCCCGCCTTCTCGAAAACCCCTCCATGACGAGACAACTGGCGGAACTCTACCGAGGCTACCGGGAATTGAATGCGCGGGCCCTCTGGGGCGACCGGGACGAACAACCCCCGGAGGCGGTGCGGAACGTCGCGACTATGACCGTAGCCCTCTCGGACGGCCTCGCCGTGCAACTGCTCGCGGAACCGAAAAGCGTGGACGTAACCGCCGTACTCAAGGTATGGCGGTCGTTCGTCGAGGGCGTGCTGGCTTCGGCCACGGCTTCATCTTCGACTTCGACCCCCGCAGTATCCGCAGCCGCCGACAAACCCCCAGCCTGACCCGAGAGCCGGATTCGGGCCGACACAGTCCACAGGTGTGTCCGGTGTTGGTCAGACCCCCTGGTCCTTGGCGCGGAGATCCTCTCTCCTTCTGAACTCCTTTGCGACCGCACGCTGCAGTACCGGATCCACCTGGAGCGTCGCCGCCGTAGGATCATCGGGCCGGCAGGTCAAATTGCCCGCCGCTTCAACCAGCCAGCGAACGGCCGCATCCGGTTCCACTTTCCCGGTATCGATGACTATATCGAACAGAGTAAGATCGTCGGGGGAAAGGCCGTATGAAGTCCTTGCAAAATCAGCCACCAGCGAGTCCCTTTCGGCCACGAAGTCTGCCGCCTCGTCACGGCTCATACCGTGCTTTTGCATGATCCGCTCTATTCTTAGTGGAAGGGCGGCCTTCACCCTTACGTGAAGAACGTCGCATAAGCCCTGCAGAGGTGCGAAGCAACCGCGTCCAAGCATGACCACATTGCCGTGGTGTGCAGTCGCTAGTGTGACCGACCGCAGCATGGAGTTGATCTGGTCCCTCTCCATACCTCTTCTAGTAAAACGGTCCCAGAAGTCGGGGGAAGACTCGTACACCTTGGGAGTCGTCTCGTACCCGTACTGTAGCAGGAGCCTCTCTGCCGTCGCGTAGTCGGCCAGGTGGTAGTCGAGGGCTCGCACTACCTTTTCAGAGATGTAGCGCCCTTCGCAACCTGCCTGTCTGAAGATAGTAATGACGGCCACAGCGTTCTCCTCCTCGAGTGCGACACGACTGAAGGGGCATGAAGCCCCGTCGGCGAGGCTACAACACCGCAAACGAATCAGCCCCGCCCGTCTATTTTGCCACGGTCGGCGAAGTCCGAAGCGACGGCTCGACTCACGGTCGACGGCGATCCGCGGTGTGTTCTTCTGGAGTTCGTCGACCCCGGCACCATACAGACGGCCGCTCAGCCGCGTTTCGTTTTTGCCCCGGTTGCGGCTCTATACCAAGTCCAGTTCGGTCCGCCGGATGAGATCGTCCTGGATGCCTTCGTACAACTCCACGAAGTACGCGCTGAACCCCGCTATGCGCACCACCAGGTCTTTGTGCGCCTCGGGGTTCTTCTTGGCCTCGCGGAGTTTCTCGCTGCTGGTGATGTTGAACTGCAACTCCATGCCGTCGAGGTCGAAATAGGTCTTGATCAAGTCGATGAGTTTGCCCTTACCCCCACCCTCGAGAGCCCGAGGGTGGAACTTCATGTTTAGGAGCGTCCCGTTGGCGCTGTGACGATGGTCAAGCCTGGCGGCGGATTTGAGGGTGGCCGCCGGGCCGCTGGTGTCCATGCACTGTACCGGAGAGATGCCGTCGGATAGGGGCTCGCCCGTTCTGCGGCCGTCAGGCGTGGCCCAGGTAAGCCGACCCCATACGACGTGGGTGGCCACCGGGTACAACCCGGCCGACCAGTGGTTGCCCCGGATGCCGACGCAGGAGCGCACCTTGTCGTTAAACACCCTGGAGATCCATGCGGCGATCTCGTCGGGGTAGTCGAGGTCGTTGCCGTAGTGCGGAGTAGCCTTCATAATCCGCCGGCGGAGGGGCTCATATCCCTCCCAGTTGGCCATCACAGCGTCGTAGAGTTCCCGCGCAGTGCAGAGCTTCTGGTCGAAGACCATGTATTTGATGGCGGTCAGGCTGTCGGCGGCGGTGCCGATACCGACCCCTGCCAGTCCCGTGGAGTTGTACTTCGCGCCCCCATACATCACGTCCCTGCCACTCTCCATGCAGCCCTCCATGGTCGCCGACACCACAGGCAGAGGCATATGATGGCGCGCCACCCATTCGCGCACGTTGGTGAAAGCCACGTGCCAGTCGATGAAGTACTCCATCTGCCGTTTGACGGCCTCCAGCACCTGGTCGAAGCTCTCCATCTCGTAGAGATAGCCGGTCGCCAGACCCGTCTGTCGCTGAGGCTGACCGTCAAAACGAGGCATGGGGTTCACTCCGTTGTTTATAGCCAGAAGGACGGCGCCGGGTATCCTCCAGAACGTCTCCTGGCCGGGTCCACCGCAGGCCGGCCACTCGTCCCCACAGCCCCCGGGCTCCACGCACCCGATCAGGCAGTAATTGCGGGCCGATTCGAGCGACAGCCCCCGGTCCATCAGCGCGGGGATGATGACCTTGTCGCTCTCGAAGGTGGGAACGCCGCCGCAGACCCTGGTGGTCTCGACGGCCAAGTCCCACAGCTTGTCCGGCGTACCTTCGTGGATCCGTAGCGACAGAGGCGGATCGTGCAGCACAAGGCGTTTGGCCGACTCGAGGAGCATGTAGCTGACCTCGTTGGCGGCGTCCGTCCCGTCGGTGGTGATGCCCCCAATGGTAATGAGCTGGCCCGAGGTGTAGCCGCCGGAAGCCATGGTGGCGTGCTTGGGCCAGATCTTGTTCATCTCGGCGACCTTCAGACAGAACAGGTCGATGATTTCCTGGGCCCGCTCACGGGTGAGCCTGCCGGCGGCGACGTCCGCCTCGTAGAAGTCGCCCAGGTACTGATCGACTCGGCCCAAGGTCAGGCCATGGAGGTTGCCGTCGAGCGAGAGGACGATCTGGTAGAGATACAAAGCCTGCACTGCTTCAAAGAAGGTGCGGGCCGGGTTCACCATGATGTGGTCGAGACACTCGGCCATTTCGAGGAGCTCGGCCTTACGGACCGCGTCCGCGCATTCGTCGGCCTGTCTGCGGCACTCGCCCGCGTAGCGCTTGGAGAGGGTGATGATGGCATCGCAAACGATCGTGACCGCGCGGTAGAAGTGCTCACGCTCGGCGTCATCGCCGTAAAGCCTGCCCGTCATGCCGGCGATCTTCTCAAGTGCCTCTTCTTTGAGGGCTGCGAAGCCTTTGCGGATGGCCTTCTGATAATCGGTGCAGAAGTGCCCGACCGGCCCGGCGCCCGACCCTCTCTCTCCGAAAGTCACCACGCCGTTGCCCACTATGTCCCCGAACTCCGGCGGTAGGGCCGCGTCCGTCAGAGTGCTGAGATCGTTCTTCGCCCAAAAATCCTCGTACTGCATGACATAGTCCATGTCTTTCTGGTCCATGTCGTAGGGATCGAGCGTGCGGGTCCTGAACTCACCGGTGCGGATTTCGTCGAACAACCAGGCCACTGAATATTCAGGATACAGCGCCGAGGCACGGTACACAGAAGTCAACTCGCCCACGATGAGCTCGTCTTCGTTGACGAGCACCGGCATCTTCTCGCAGAGGTTCTGGAGGCTCTTGGCCCGCTTGATCATGGGGGGGAGGGTAGGATTGTCCATGTAGAACTGAGTGACCAGCTTGAACCGTTCGATGCACACCTTCGGCATAGTGTCCCGATACCGCCGGCGTATCCGGGCCACCCGGTCGGTGATGGGCGAGAACTCGTACATCATCCTTTCCTCTCCTTGGAGCGCGCTCCCAATCGCTCTACCTTGGCCGCGCTCTCAGTGTACCTGCACAAGCAAACCATACTCCTCGAGTATCGACTTCACCGCCTCGATCCGCTCCTCGGAGGGAAGCGCCGCCTCCAAGACCGGCCCTTCGCGCCTGATCCGCTCCCATTTGGGGACACCCATCGAATGATAGGGGAGCACTTGGACTCCAGTCACCGCCTGACCGAGTTCCCGCACGAACCTTCCCAGCTCGTGGATGTTCTCGTCAGAATCGTTGTATCGAGGGATCACCGGGACCCTGACCTGCATCTTTCCCCCCGCAGCCGCGATCCTAAGCGCGTTCTCGAGGATCAGTTCGTTGCCGACGCCCATAGCGGCCTTGTGAGACGCGCTATCCATGCTCTTCAGATCATAGAGAAACAGATCGATGTAGGGCAAAGCCTTCTCAATCGTGCCCCAAGGGATACACCCGGTAGTGTCGACCGCGACATGGACATCTTCGGTCTTAAGCGCCTGCAGCAGGGCAAGGGTGAACGCCGCCTGCGAGAAAGGCTCTCCTCCCGAGACCGTGACTCCGCCGCCGGATTTGTCGAAGAACGGCCGGTCACGAACGACCCGGGCGACGACCTCGCCCACTGTGTACTCCTGCCCCCAAAGCGAGAGAGCACCGGAGGGGCAGGCCTCAGTGCAGAGGCCGCAATCGTCGCACTTCTCCCAATCGACCTGGATAAGACGCGGCTCCCCCGCAGGGACGGCCTCGGGAACGGTGCCGGCAAGTGCTGCCTCATCCACAGCCTCGGGCGCGTCTGCGACGACTGCCGCCTCATGTGCCGCCTCCGTCACGGTCACGATAGGCACCGGGGCCGCAGTCTGGGCCGGACTCAGCGCACCCCGCGGGCAGACCGGAAGACAGAGTCCACACAGATCGAGACCGATGCATTTGCGGCTTTGCCATGACAACTGGATATCGAAGCGCTGCGATTCCGGACTGTGGCACCAAGGACAGTGCAGCGGGCAGCCCTTGAGAAACACCGTGGTCCGGATCCCGGGGCCGTCCTGCACCGAGAAGCCTTGGATATCGTAGACGACGCCGACCAGATCGAGAGCGACGCGTTCGGGCGACCCAAGCGGGGCATGAGCCGTGGAAGCCTCGGGAGCCTTGGGAGTCTCGACAACCTCGGGAACCCCGGGGACCTCAGAAACTCCAGGAGTCTCGAAGGCCCAGGGGGCTTCGGACGCTCTCAAGACCTTGAGATCCGGCTCAGAGGCTGCGCAGCCCTTGCCGGAGCCTTCCGTGGTCCCTGCATCGGGCCCGCCAAAGACCGACGGCTCAGACGGCATTCTCGGTCCTCGAGATGATGTCGTTCTGCATCCTCTCGCTGAGCTCAACGAAGTAGGCTGAATAACCGGCGATGCGCACCACCAGATCTCGATAGGAGTCGGGGTCTTTTTGAGCAGCCCGCATGTCGTCGGTGCTCACCACATTGTATTGGACCTCCATGCCCCCGCTCTCGAAATACGCCTTGGTCGCGTCTCGCAGCTTGGCTTCTCCCTCACCACCCCGCAGCGCCGTCGGATGTATCCTCAGATTGAGGGCGATACCGTCTAGGAAGCATTTGTGGTCGAAGCAGAGCTCTGAGGCGAAGACCGCGGTTGGACCAAGCAGATCTCGCCCCTGGGCCGGAGACGAGGCGTCTGCTATCGGTTCGCCGGTGCGCCGCCCATCGGGAGTAGCCCAAGTGTGCGCTCCCTGGGCGACATGGTCGGCCGCTCCATAGAGGCCGGCTTTGTAAATGGAGCTCCTTGTGCTGTACATCTGCCGGCAGGTCTCTACGTAAAGGTCACAGACCCATTTCATCTGCTCGTCGGCATAAGGATCATTGTTGCCGAAATGGGGCACCTCGTTCAAGATCCTGCGTCGCAACGGTTCGTACCCATCCCAGTTCGCCATATACGCGTCGTAGAGTTCTCGAGCGGTGCACAGCTTCTTGTCGAATACCATGTACTTGATGGCGGTAAGCGAGTCGGCCACCGTGGCCAGACCGGTGGCCGTGCCTCCAAACGAGTTGTACTTGGCCCCGCCACGAACACAATCTCTGCCCGATTCCATGCAACCTTCGATAGAGATGGAAAGGGCGGCATGTGGGCTCACGACCATAGCGATGTGTTCGGAATAGTTGTTCATGGTGACCAACCAGCGCATGAAGTATTCAACCTGCGCTTTGAACGCCTCCCTGACTTCGTCGAAAGACCTCATGTCGTAGAGGTAGCCGGTCTTCAGAGCACCGCTCCGGCCGTTGAAGGGGTTGACACCGTCGTTGAGGGCCATGACCAGGATGGTGCCGTAGTGGATCGTGGCTTTACATAGAGACCCGTTCGGGGCCGGATAGTCATTACCCGAACCGACGATCTCCTGGCAGCCGATGATGCCGTAGTCACGGGCATCTCGGAGTTCGAAACCGTTCTCCACCAGGGCGGGGACTATGACATCGTCGTTCTGAAAGAGCGGGAGGCCACCGACCTTCTTGGTGGTCTCGATGGCGCACTCCCATAGCTTATCGGGAGTTCCCGAGTGTACACGAAGTGAGATGGTGGGATCGTGGAGCATGAGGTTACCCATCGACTCTAGAACCATATACGTGACAGGGTTGGTGGCATCCTCACCCGTCTCCGGGTCGACTCCGCCTATGGTGGTGTGTTGGTAGGTGTTACCGACACCGACGATCTCGTTCAGCACCGGAGGTGCCGCCCGGTAGAAGCAGTTGGCCTTGAGGAGAAAGGCTTCGACTATCTCGCGGGCCTCGTCCATCGTCAGACGATCGGCCCTGAGATCGGCCTCCAGATAGGGCCAGGTGTACTGGTCAAACCGACCAAAGGCAAGAGCCGGGTACCGACAGTCCATGTAGAGCAGCAACTGATACATGACCGTTGCCTGAACCGCCTCCCAGAACGTGCGGGCCGGCTTCTCCGAGATCCACATCAGACCGTACCCCATCCGGCGGAGTTCGCTCCTTCGAACCGGGTCGTCCCCCTCTTGAGCCTTGTCGTAGCAGGCCTGAGCGAAACGCCTGATCATCGCCGAGGCGGCGTCACAGACCAAGACGGCCGATTTGTAGAACATGTATTTCTCGACATCACCGCCCATCAGGTTGCCCTGGTGGTCGTCGATCCACTGCTGGGCCTGGGCGCGGATCGCCGCGTAACCGGTCTTGATGATTTTGGGGTAGCCGGCTATCAGGTGCCCGCTAGGCAGGCTGCCGATGGGAAGCTCTGGCAGATAGCTCGAGGCCCGGATCGCCCGCCACTCCTCGAATCCGTCGGGATACCAGGAGTCCATCTGCTCGGACACTGTCTTGCCCACCCAGAAGTCGCGGATGGAGTAGAGCTTGTCCTTCTCATCCTCAGTGATGGTGAGTCTGGTGCCCATGTCTTCCCGGTGGAATACACCGTCCTCGTCCCGCACCCAGAGTTCTCCCCTATCGAACTCCTCGTAGAACCATTCGTTGCCGTCTTCGGGCCACACGGCTGAGCCCAGAAAGCTCGTCCCGATATTTCCGACGATAAGCTCGAAGTCCTCAACCCGGCAGGTCATCTTGGAGCACACATCATAGGTGGCCCTCGCCCGTTTGATGGTGGGAGGCACCAATAGATTCTTCTTGTAAGACTCGGTGATGTTCAGCGCCCGCTCGGCATCGATCGCTATGACTCTGTCACGCACGAGTTCCCTCATCACGGCAATGCGATCGGTGGAAGCTCTGAACTGCTTCATCTCACGCTCCTTGTCGTTGCCGGGTCCGCCGCCCCTACACGCCGGGCATGCCGCCCTGTTGTGTTGCTCAGGGACATTGATGGTAATTATCCACTAAAACCGCGCCGCACGGGACTCTCGCTCTATACCGACAAGGGTGATAGGCTGAAATAGAGCAGATATCGCATCGCGGCCCATCCTGCTCGTCCGGCAAGGAGGATGCAACGCACGAAGCAAGGAGCGTGTGATGGACGAGAACGATCGTATGGTGCCTACCTGCACTTCTCAGCCCCGGCCGGCTCTGCGTCGGCGAGGAACCGCCTTGCTGTTGCTCATGGCTATCCTGTTGATGCTGGTCCATGCGGTCACCGCCTGCGGGTCTGCGAAAGACGGGACCTCATCCACAACCGGCTCAGTCTCCAGTACCGGCGATGCCGCCTCGCCCGGCCCCGACGCCCAGCAGTTCACCGACGTCCCCGCTACACACCCGTATTTCGCGGAGATCGGCGACCTCTCTTCGCGTGGAATAATCACGGGTTTTGAAGACGGTAGCTTCCGACCGGACGACCCGGTCACTCGACAGCAGTTCGCCAAGCTGATTGTCAAGACCCTGGAGCTACCTGTTACCGGCGCGGAGACCTGTCCGTTCACCGACGTCCCCACCCAGATCGGAAGCGATCCTTTTTACCCCTCGAAATACGTAGCCGTATGCGCCGTCGAGGGGATCACAAGGGGCACCGGCCGAACTACCTTTTCGCCCGACGATACCCTCAGCCGTGCCCAACTCATCACGATGGTCGCCCGGGCAGCCGCTTTGTCCGACGTCCCCGCGGGATACACTCCGTCCTTCGCAGACTTCTCCGCAGACCACTACCCGTGGGCAAGAAGAGCGCACTACCATGGGCTACTTGACGGCTTGGAGGGCATCGACGAACGAGGGTATGCCTTCTGGAATGATGCGAGTCGCGGGGAAGCGGCCGTGCTACTCTATGCTCTTCTGCACAAAAAACAAACGCCGTGACCGAGAGCAACCCGTCGAGTGAACAAGGCGTTGGGTCATTATTGAATCCAACGTACCAATGATGGTATCGTGAGCCCGGCATGGGACGTATCGGGGTAGGGTGATGGCGCTACTTGAGGTCCGCGAGTTGACCAAAGTCTTCGGTGGGTTGACCGCCGTTGGTGACCTGAGCTTTGACGTCAACGAGAAAGAGATAGTCGGCATCATCGGCCCCAATGGGGCCGGGAAGAGTACCGTGTTCAATATGATCTGCGGTACTCTCAAACCTACCCGCGGCACCCTGACCTTCAACGGCAGAAATACAACCGGCTTTTCTCCCCATCGCATGGCCAAACTGGGTGTAGGCCGGGTCTTCCAAACAAACGCCCTCTTTCCCAACTCCACTGTGCTTGAGAACGTGGTCATGGGTGCGCACCTTCATACCCAGTTGAGCCCGCTCAGCTTCCTCTTCGGGGGCCGGCGGGCGCGCAGCAGAGAGAAGGCCCTACGCTCCAGAGCCATGGAGATACTCGCGCTGGTCAACCTTGACGATGATGCAGACACCCTAGCCTCTGACCTGCCGCATGGCAACCAGCGCCACCTGTGCATGGCCATAGGGCTGGCTGTCGAACCGAAGCTCCTCCTCCTCGATGAACCTGTCACCGGGATGAATCACGAAGAAGTGATGGAGATGCTCGATCTCATCAGGATGCTGAGGGAGAAGACCGGGCTCACCCTCATCGTGATAGAGCACAATATGAGGGCCGTTATGGGGCTTTGCGACCGAATCGTCGTGATCAGTTCCGGCCTCAAGATCGCCGAGGGCACGCCCCAGGAGATCGCAAACAATCCCGATGTCATCGAAGCCTATTTGGGAGCAGATGACGATGCTGCTTGAGATCAAGGATCTGAAGGTTCGCTACGGCGGCGCTGAGGTCCTGAAGGGCATCTCTATGCAGGTCGAGGAAGGTTCGATAGTCGCCTTTCTCGGCAGCAATGGGGCGGGTAAGTCCACTACCTTGAGGGCTATTACCGGACTGGCTCCCATTCATTCGGGTGAGATCTGGTACGACGGCAAAAGAATAGACGGACTGCCTCCCCAGAAGATCGTCGAGATGGGCATCCGTCACGTTCTCGAGGGGAGGGCCCTCTTCCCCTATATGTCGGTGCTCGAGAACCTCAAAGTGGGTGCGTATTTGAGAAAAGACCGAGCCAAGACCGCTGAGACCCTCAAAAACATTTTCTCCCACTTCCCCCGCCTGCACGAGAGACAAAACCAGCAGGCGAGAACCTTGAGTGGTGGCGAACAACAGATGCTGACGATCGCCCGCGCGCTGATGGGGGAGCCAAAACTACTGCTGTTGGACGAACCCTCCCTAGGCTTGGCGCCCCTGATGATCCGCGAGATCGGCAAAATGGTGCAGGGCATCAATGCGGATGGAGTCACAGTGCTTCTAGTGGAGCAAAGCACCCGCATGGCTGCCAATGTCGCCGACACATGCTACGTACTCGAGACGGGGAGCATCGCAGCCTGTGGCCTGACCCAGGAACTGTTGAAGAGTGACGTAGTGAGAAAGGTGTATCTGGGACTGTGAAGATGGTTTTCGAGCACGAGGTCGGCGAGGGCGATCTATGGACATAACCGGATCAGATGTAGTCCAGAGCATCATCAACGGCCTGTGTATGGGTGGCACCTATGTCCTCATCGGTTTGGGCCTGACCCTCATCCTGGGCATCATGAACATCCTTCAGTTCGCCCATGGCGACGTCTACATGATCGGAGCTTTCACCGTATATCTGCTCTGCGTGCTGAAAGGCCTCAACCTCTACCTGGCGGTGGTCATCAGTATGGCCACGACAGCCGTGCTCGGACTGATTCTAGAGAGAGTGTTCCTCAGGCCGCTTAAAGGGATATTCCTCTCGTACGTTTGCGTGACCACCGGACTCAGCCTCATCCTACAAACAGCCGTCATGCTTGCGTTCAGTAAGGGCACGAAACAACTCCCGTCGCTTTGGAAGGGTTCCTTCCAGATCGCCGGAGTCTTCGTTTCTCGGGAACGGGTCATCGCAATCGTTATCGCCCTGCTACTCACCCTTGCTCTATACACCTTCCTTAAGAGCACCAAGTACGGCCTGGCGATGACCGCTTCCGCCCAGAACCGGGAGGGCGCCCTCATGCAGGGAATCAACCCCAACCTCATGTCGGCGTTGGTGGTCGCCATCGGCAGCGCTCTGGCGGCGGTCGGCGGGACCCTGGGCGGCAGTATCTTCAATCTTGACCCCTACATGGGTGGATTGGCCTTCATGAAAGGCATCACCCTCATCGTCATCGGAGGGCTGGGGAGCATACCGGGTGCCGTTGTGGGCGGACTTATCCTGGGCATTATCGAGGGCCTGCTTGCCTTGTTCTTCGGCTCGCAGATGGGCATCATCCTCCCGCTGGCACTCGTCATCATCTTCCTCATAGTCCGACCGAAAGGGCTGTTCGGCCATGACTGAGCGCGCGAAGAAAACCGCCGGCGCCGGCATCGGCATCGTCCTCTTTTTGGTGGTATTGGCGCTGCCTTGGATTCTGCGCTCCGGTCTGGGTACGGGCAAAGGCACTTACTGGACACACATACTCATCCTAGTCGGAGTGATGATCTTGGCTACGTCCAGTATGCGGGCCATCTCGCTGACCGGGGAGATGTCCCTGGGCACCGCGGGCTTTCTGCTGGTAGGCGGCTATGCAGCTGCACTGCTCTCGGCAAAAGCAGGACTGTCCCCTTGGTTGACCATTTTCCTGGGAGGACTGGTTGCCGCATTCGTCGCGGCTCTGGTGGGCTACCCATTCTTCCGGGTCAAAGGCATATATTTTGTGATCTGTACGCTTCTGTTGGGATTCATCCTGCTATATATCGCCGGCTATATGAAGGGACTTACCGGAGGATGGCAGGGATATCAGTTCTATCAGATCTCGCCCCAAATCACTATTGGATCCCACACACTTAAGTTTGGCACTAAGACGAATATCGAATATTTTTATCTGACGGTCGTTGTTGTGAGTATATGTCTCTTTCTCTTATACCGTATGGAACGTTCGCGTGTCGGAATGGTTTGGAAGTCGATTAGAGAATCGGATGAGTTGGCCAAAGCCGTGGGCGTTAACATAATGGCTCAGAAGATATTCATCTTCGTGGTTGCCTGTTTCTTCACCGGTATCGCTGGTGGTTTATACGCGTTCCACGTTCATGCCTTATCGCCCACCAGTACACCGGCCAACGTATTTCACTTCTTCACTTCCATCTACTGTCTCATGTACATGGTTGTGGGCGGCGCCGGGAGCTTCAAGGGCCCGATAATCGGGACCACGCTGTTCATGGTGCTCAGGGAGTTCGGCCGATCGGTGGGCGAATACTGGCCCATGATCGCGGGCGCAGTGCTGATAATAATCGTGTTCTTCATGCCCAAGGGGCTTGCCAGCATCCACGAGTACATTCCTGTTTGGTACAGCAAGTTGAGGGGGTTGGTATCTAAGAAGGCCCCCTCGTCCGCCTGATCAAATGTCCACTGTCGCCACAAGGGCGATTCTTCGTAGATGAGGAGGTGGGCCGGTCGCACAGAACGGTGTCTGTATTGTCAAACCGACAATCCTTGTGAATTTGAGGAGGGGAATACCACAATGAAGAAGATGCTTATTGCCGTGTTGGCGCTTCTGTTGGTGGTCGGCCTGGCTTCCGTCTTTGCTTGTGGCGAAGCCGAAGAGACTACGACCACCGCAGGCCCAGTGACTACTTCCGGGCCCGAGACCACCGCAGGCCCAGTGACTACTTCCGGGCCCGAGACCACTGCCGGTCCACCGCCCACTGAGCCGGGAGAGGTCAAAGAACTCGTCATTGGCGCTGACACGTTCCTGACCGGCCCGGCCGCTGCAGGTGGAATGGCTGCCAAAACCGGATGGGAGCTCGCAGCTGCTAAGATCAACGATGCTGGCGGCCTCAAGATCGGCGCCGATACCTACAAGATTAAGCTCGTTGTCGAGGATGACGCTATGAGCGTCGACCAAGCGGCAACTGCAGTCCAGAAAATGATCCACCAAGATGGGGCCAAATACATCATGGGCCCGACAGTCGACGCCTTCAAAAACGTGATCTACCCCATCTGTGCTGAGAACGGCGTCATGCTGGCCAACGTGGATACCTGCAATGCTTCCGCGGCCATCAAGTACGAAGGCAACACCGATCTGTCCCCGGAGCGGCCGCTGTTCCCACGGTTCCACTGGGCAAACGACGAAATGATCCCGCACTTGCTTGACTACCTTCAGGAGAACTATCCCGAGGCCAAGAAGGTTGCCGTGTGCGGTGTTACTGAAGAGTGCACAGTGGCCTTGTACGAATGGCTTGAAGGGACTTTGGCCAACAGGGGCCTCGAGCGGGTGGGTGGCCTTGAACAGATGGCGCCCGACACTGCCGACTATGTTCCGCCGGTGACCCGCCTGCTCTCGGCCAAGCCTGACGCCATCCTGGTGGCGGTCTCCACGCCGACTACCTGGGGCTTCGTGACCAAGGCGGCCCGCGAGCTCGGCTTCAAGGGCCCCGTCATGTGCTCCACGCACCTCGACGTCGATTTCGCTAACACGATAGCCGGCGGTGGTAACACCGACATGTTTGGTGCCGGGGTGTGCATGTCTGACCTGGCAAGCCTGCCTAAGGAGATGCAGGACGCTCATGCTGAGTACCAGGCCAAAGGCTATCCGGCAGCCGATGAGATCGCCGATGTCTACTTGGTCGGCTATAACGGCTTTTGGGTGCTGCTGCAGGCAATCGAGAAGGCGCAGAGTGTAGACCCGCAGGCGGTTTACGAAGCCTACCAGACCATGACCCAGCCCGGTACCTTCAAAACCCTCTGGGGTGACGGAGCCTACGTAGGTGGTCTCGAGTCCACCGGTGTCAACGCCGTCTTGAACGAGCCCTATTGGATCAACGCCATTGGACCTGACGGAGTTGCTAAAAACGCGAAGCAGATCTTTGTGACGGTGAAGTAGATCCCGCAGACCAAGTTGGAACCCGGTCCGGCTACCTGCCGACCGACAGAGACATTGGGGAAGGGCCGGGTTCATCCCGGCCCTTCCCGTACCGGCTCCGGCGCGGGCCTACGCACCCGGAGCGGCGAGGACCGCGTAGGTCGGGCTCATCTCCGGCGGTTCGCCGAACGTGGCCGGCCGGTCGCCGGGTCAGGAGCGGGACGCCGTCAAAGCTTGAACAACCGCTCCGCGTTCACGTGATAGATCTTCTCTTTGTCTTCGCTGCTGAGCTGGGAATTCGCGATGAAGCCGGTGGTGTCCTCACCGATCTCGAAGGGATAGTCCGACGCGTACATGATGCGGTCGGCGCCGAACACCCTGCTGACGAACTCAAGAGCCGGAGCCCAGTACATGCCACTGGTGGTGACGTAGAAGTTGTCCTTGAAATACCGGCCGGGTGTCTTCTGGAAGTCCTTGTAGTAATCGGCGGCTTCTTTCTCGGACTTCTGCACTTCGCGGAAGCGGCTGTCCATGCGCCACAGCCAGAACGGCAAAGCCTCGCCCAGATGCCCCAGGACGATCTTGACGCCAGGGTATTCGTCGAAGACGCCGCTCAAGATCAAGCGCATGGCGTGCAGACCCGCGTCGGCGGCAAAGCCGAGCATGGCCTGACTCAGACCGGGATACTCCAGATACTGCTCGATCATGTTCGTGGGCGGCATCTTGGGATGGAGATAGACGGGGACGTCGAGCGCCTCGGCCGTCGCGAATATCGGCCAGAACCTCCGCCTGTCGATGTACTCATCCCGCACGCTACCGGTGATCATCGCGCCCTTGAATCCCAGCTGTCCGACCGCCCTCTCCAACTCGGCGGCGGCGCCCTCCGGGTCCTGGGGAGCGATCGCGGCAAGGGCGGCGAAGCGCCCGGGATACCGTCGTACGATCTCGGCCAACTCGTCGTTCACCGCAGCCGCCACCCGGGTGGCATCTTCCGCAGAGAAGAACTCCACGCCGGGAAAGGCCAAAGACAGTATCTGCATGTCCACACCGGCGGCATCCATGTGTCTCAGTCTCTCCGGGCCGACCTCCTCGAGCAGCGTCGGGGCCCCCAGGGGCATCTTTCGGAACTTGCCCGGCGCCCATTCCTCGCGCTCGAATGCGGTCTCTTCTCCTGGGAAGGGCTCCCGCTTGGGCCAGTGCGTTCTCGAGCGCAGGTAGCGCAGATAGCTCTGGGTATGGACGTGCTCTTCAACAGCGATCCTTTTCATCAGTCACCCCCAATGCCGGGCGCCGTAGCCCAGAGGATCTCCCGACGATACCGCCGCCTCGTCATCCGCGCGCGGCGGTCGCAGGCCCAGGCGTCCCATGCGGGAGGAGCCTGCCGGGCTCGGGCTTCTTGATACCCAGAAGCGCCTCACCCGGCAGGCTCCCCGCCCGCTCAGCGACTATGAGTCTGCTTACAGGATTCTATTGATAACTTGCAGCCAGTTCCAGGGTCCTGTCGTAGATCGCCTGAGCAGGTAGTCCTTTGGCGGACGCTTCATTCATCCACTTGTCAAGAACGGGCCCCCTGATCGCTTCACGGAACACCGCGATCTCGTCGGGAGTGAGTTCTATGAACGTATCTCCCCTCTCTCGGGCTTTGCCAATCACCATCTCTGTGAAGGGGTTCTCGGCATCCATGAAGGCCTTGTACCAGACGGCGCCTGCGTCATCCACGATCTTTTGGATATCGGGCGGGAGGGCATTGTAGGACTTGTTGCTCCAGGCCACACCTACCGGCGCCATGCTGATGCCGCCTTCGCCGAAAACAGTATGGGACTTGAGAAGATCCCATGCTCCAAAAACGAAGCAGACGTTCGCATGGTTAACCACGCCCTGCACGACACCTCTCTCAACAGCGGTGTACATATCGGCGATGTCTAGGTCGACCGGTACTCCGCCCAGAGCGGCAAATGTGTCCGCGTATATCTGCTCAGCGCAGAACGATTTCATGCCTTTGATGTCGGCAACAGTCTTTACCTGTTTCTTAGTCCACTGCATCTGCACAGGCGGCATCATTCCGTAGGCCCTGTAGGTCGCGTCCCCCCACTCAGCACGCATCTCGGGGAACTCTGACAGAAGAGTCCGGTAGATCTCAGTCGTCTCATCTCTGTCGGGCCATCCCAGGAACGGCAACGAAATGACGTCGTTCACATAGAAGCCTTCCGTCCGGGTCATCACGTAGGTTCCTGCGTCACAGGTGCCGGTCTGAAGGGCTCGAAGTACCTCATCCGCCAGGAACAAGGCCCCACCCAAGACTACGTTGATCTTCACTCTGCCGCCGGCCTGCTCCTCAATATACTTCGCGTAGGCCACCAAAGCGTTGGACACGGGCATGTCGGGCGGGTTATGGTCGTTGAATGTAAGTTCGATCACTTTTTCAGGCGCGGCGGTGGTCGGAGGAGCCGCCGTGGTGGTCGGGGCGGCCGTGGTCGCCGGACCGGCCGTGGTGGTGGTCGGGGCGGCCGTGGTCGCCGGACCGGCTGTGGTGGTGGTCTGTTCCTTCTCGCCACAGGCGACCGCCGTGAGGGCGACCACCAACACCAGCACTAGTAGCCCGACCAACAGATACCGTTTTTTCATTGCATTTGCCTCCCTATCTCGAAGCCGATCTCTGGTCACTTTTTGCAAACGGAGT
>JAXGNF010000048.1:0-14451 GCA_040768135.1 Thermoleophilia bacterium
CTAGCTGGGCTGGACTCGGCTCACGCGGGTGAAACCGGAGCACGCGACGACTTTGACGTCCTGTCTCTCAAAGTTGTCGATGATGAGGTTCATTCCCAAAGAATCAGAAGAAACATGGCCCGCTATCACTACGTTCATGCGCTCGGCTTTGGCCTTCTTGCGGTGCTCCTCCCCCATGTGCATCCCCACGATGGTGCCAACGCCGGCCTCGGCGAGCTTGCCTATGGCTTCGACCGGGCCCGAGGTGCCGCCGGTCATATCGACCATGATCTTGCCGGTCCGTCGGCTTTCCTTGCCCTCGAAGATGACCGGACCGACGCCCTGCAATACCGCTTCTCTATACTCAGGGATGGACTTCAGCATGTCGAGCAGTTCCCCGATCGTGGCCTCTTCGCCTAGTTCATCGCAGCGCGTCTGTAGGTACCGGTTGACCATGTTGTCGGCAGGAGTGTGACAGCACATATAGGGAAACCCTAGAAGGCGGGCGGCGGCTATGTTCTGCTCGGTGTTGCGCGGATGAAGAGCGCGCATGATCTCTGCCATCCGATCGGCTAGGACCGCATCGCCGTAAGCGAGGGACACGCCGAACTTGCGCCATACATCGGCCTGCAGGCCCATTACTTGTTCCAGGCGCGCCATGGCTCTGCCTTCGGGATGATGGGCGAGCAGCATATCGACCTTGGTCCCTCGGGCGCGGAGAGTGTCGGCCAGCAAGACCTCCCCCACTTCTAGATCGATACCTACCAGCATGGTCGAGATCTCAGTATCGGGGTCGCCCACAAGGATCCGGGTATCAGCATAAGGATTCACGAGGGTCTCTTGATCGAACTCCCACTGCTTATTCTCTGGTAGATCGGCGAATGCCTTACGTGCTCGTTCTAAGACCCGTTCGACGCCCTCGCGTCCACGGGGATCGGCCGCGATGCCTTCGTTGTACGCCGTCTCATATATGTCTTGGAGCTTCATGCTCTGTTCCTTCATTGGGTTGTGATTTCTAAATCGGGCGGCTAACGAACCTGCTTCCTGCCATATAGTACCTGAGGGGAAGATGTTGCCCTTGGGATATACCTATGCGAGTGGTGGCCATCACCTTCGGACGATTCCCGTCGTCGATCACATACAGACCGGAGGTGGGGCCCAGCGGGGCACCGTTCATGTCCAGACGCACACCCAGGGCTCGCCCCACAAGGCCCGGTCCGCGGGCTCCGGTGCCGAGGGGACCGGAGGGCGTGTCCAAAGGCTCGAATGCTCGGACGAGCACCGCCGAGCCTACCCCTTGGCGTTCGCAGACTAGGTTGAGAAGAAGGTGAACTCCGTAGCTCAGAAACACGTATATGTGGCCGGGAGGGCCGAACATGGCGGCGTTCCGCGGAGTCACGCCTCGGGCCGCATGGGAGGCCGGATCTCCCTCAGGAAGATAGGCTTCCACCTCAGTAAGACGGCCTCCACCGATCCCGTTGGCCCACAGTACCTTGCCTATCAGTTCTGAGGCCACCTGGTCCGCCGCCCGCGCAAAGAAGTCCGCTGGCACGCATCTTTCCAAGGCGACCGGGGTCATCCTCCCAGCCGTCTGAGATAGTCGCAGAGGGCCTCCGCTGATTGCTGATCTTTGCTGACGACGATCACTGTGTCGTCTCCGGCTACGCAGCCCAGAACAAGATCGTGATGCAGGTCGTCTATTACCTTCCCCATCCCAGGAGCGGCGCCGGGATCACAACGAAGTACCACCATGTTCTGCGCCAACTCGATCCCCCGGCCGAAATCCTTCAGCATCCTGGCACATGCGCCCGAGGGATCGGACCGCTCTTCGGTGACTGGAGTGAACGTATATCTGACTCTTCCCTCGCGATCCCGGCTCTTCTGCAGACCGATCTCTCGGAGGTCACGACTTATCGTCGCCTGTGTGACCTCGCACCCGGCGGCAGCCAACTCATCGACCAGTTCCCGCTGGCTGGAGATGGGGTTATCCCGGAGGACCCGCCTAATCAGATACTGTCTTTGTCTCTTGTTCACATTCCCTGATCCCCCAGCAAGAAGGCCATGAGTGCCTTCTGAGCGTGCAGACGATTCTCGGCTTGGTCGAAGACTGCCGACTGGGGCCCGTCCATGACCTCGTTGGTGATCTCCTCGCCACGGTGGGCGGGCAGGCAGTGCAGGACGATCGCGTCCGGACGGGCCTGGGCCAGCAGCGAAGCGTTGAGTTGGTAGGGCCGGAGAGACGCTATTTTGGCCGAATCTTGGGCCTGACCCATGCTTACCCACACATCGGTATAAAGTGCGGACGCGTCTCGGACGGCTTTCTGAGGGTCACGCTCCACCCAGACTCTGGTCTTGTGTTGTTGGGCAAGGGCGGTGATGGAAGCCATCTTGGCGGAGGGGAGGTCGCAACCCTCGGGTACGCTCAGGCAGAGATCGATGCCGGCCAGCACACAGGCCTCGGCCAGAGATGCGGCTACGTTGTTGCCGTCGCCAAGGTACGTTATTTTTCGACCCACGGCGTCGGTGAAGCGTTCCTTGAAGGTGAAAACATCGGTGAGAGCTTGGCAGGGGTGATTCTCATCGGTGAGGGCGTTGATGACTGGGACGGTGGCGTATGCCGCCAGGTCTTCGACGTCGCTCTGGGCAAAAGTGCGGATCACTATCGCGTCGACATACCGGGACAGCACTCGAGCGGTATCTTCAAGGCTCTCCGAGGTGCGCATCTGTAATTCTTGTTCAGAGAGATACAGGGGCAGCCCGCCTAGTTGATGTACGCCTACGCTGAACGAGACCCGGGTACGCGTAGACGGTTTGCCAAAAATCAAGGCCACCGTTTTACCAACGAGCACCGACCCAAGAGGCTTTGCCTTCCAGACCGCCGCCTGTGCGAGCACCGTCTCGAACTCCGCCTTGGCCAGATCGGTGACCGTGAGGAAGTGTCTGACGCTCATAGTGCCCTCCTTATGGCTCCAGGGGGCCGCCCCCCGGGACTACTTTGGTACCGAGACCGGCGTCATCGGTCATGATCTCCAAGAGCACCGAGTGGGCGATCCGTCCATCGATGATGTGAGCCGCCCGCACACCTCCCTCCAGGCTGTTCAGCACCGCCTCCAACTTGGGGATCATGCCTTTCGATACCCTGCCGTTTTCAATGAGGGCTGTGACTTCGTCGGCCGTGCACTCCGAGATAACACTTGACGCATCTTCCAGGTCGCCCATGAGTCCGGCCACATCGGTGAGGAAGATGATCTTCTCAGCCTTCAGGGCCGCGGCCAAAGCGCCCGCCACCGTATCGGCGTTGATGTTGTAGCTCTCTCCCGCAGGACCGACGCCCACTGATGCCACCACAGGCACATAGTCGGCTTCTAAGAGTTTTAGGAGTGCGATGTTGACTCCGGTCACTTCCCCGACTTGGCCCAGATCGATGACTTTGCCGTCCTGCCCCCGCCTGACCAGCTTCTCCGCTCTTAGCAGACGGCCGTCGTCTCCACACAGGCCGACCGCAGGAGCCCCTTTGCTGTTGATGAGGCTCACTATCTCTTTATTGACCTTGCCGACCAAGACCATCTTGGCCACCTCCATGGTGACCCGGTCGGTGACCCGCAGGCCTTCCACGAATTTGACCGGGAGGTCGAGCTTCTTCATGTACGAACTGATCTCATCACCACCGCCGTGGACGATGATCGGTTTGATCCCCACGTATCGTAGAAGGGCGATATCAGTGGCGAATTCGTCTTTTAGGTCGGCCTTGCTCATGGCCGCCCCGCCGTACTTTATGACCATTGTGCTCCCACTGAACATACGGATGTATGGGAGCGATTCCAGGAGTGTCTCAACCCGTTTTCTGTAGATATCGCGCATAACGGCTCTCACGTGTGGTATTCGGCGTTGATAGTTATATATTCGTGGCCTAGGTCGGCGAAAAACAACTCTGTCGACCACTCTCCCAGGCCTAGATGCAAATGGATGTCTATCTCGGGTTGCCCCATGGCTGCGACCATCTTCGCCCGGTCGTCTTCTGAGACCGAGGTGGCGGTCCCACCTTCGACCACCTTGACGCCACAGAGGTGGAGGATCGACCGAGGCAGGGATCTTCCCGCCAGAGCCGCTCCCGCAGAACTGATGATGCGGCCCCAGTTGGGGTCTCCCCCGTGCATGGCGGTCTTCACCAAAGGAGAATCAGCCACGGCCCGTGCAACGGCGGCGGCGTTTGCTTCGGACTCCGCTCCGTCGACACGCAGGCGCATGATCTTACTGGCGCCTTCCCCATCGGCCACCATCATCAGCGCAAGCCGCAACAGCAGGGCATCTAGTGCCGCCTCGAACCGCTCCCTACCGGCATCGCTCAGGCGAACTGACGAGGCGCCACTGGCAAAAAACAGGACCATGTCATTGGTGCTCATCTCACCGTCAACCGTTACTCTATTGAACGAGCGGTCGACGGAACTTGCCAACAAGGACCGCATATCATCTGGGGAGACGATGGCATCGGTGGTGACTACGCACAACATGGTGGCCAAGGCCGGTGCGAGCATTCCTGCGCCCTTGGCGCACGCGCCCAGTCGCACGACTCCGTCGCTGGTCTCGACCTCCAGAGCACACGCTTTAGGAAAGCGATCGGTGGTCATGATGGCCCGGTTGAAATCAGGCCCCCCACCAGTTCCCACCGCCATTGCTGCCCTTTGGGCTCCAGCCGTCACAACGGCGGCGTCCAACTGGACTCCGATGATGCCGGTGGAACCCACCGCCACCTGTGTCGGGGGCAGGCCCAAGGCTTCGGCGCATGAATGCTGCATTGCTCGGGCGACTGCCAGCCCCGGCTCGCCGGTGCAGGCGTTTGCGTTCGCACTGTTCATAACGACCGCAACCAAGGCGTCGAGATCGCACTCCGTCCGGGTGACCACGACGGGAGCCGCCGCGAAGGCGTTGGTGGTGAAAACAGCTGCCGAAGTCGCTCCACGACGCCAATCGGGCGCCACCGCGAGGACTCCCATATCCGGCCTTCCACTCTCCTTCAAGCCGACAACAAGACCGGACGCTTGAAATCCGGCCGGAAAGGTCACTCCCGGTGAAGAACCGCCCTCTTCCATCAGGTGGACTCCGTTCGGCAGCGACCAGAAGCGGGATTGGGCAGGGTCAACCACCACGGGATGCCACGGCCCTCCGGCTGCGCTCATACCCGCCTCCCCAGGCCCGCGTCTTCCGCCAGACCGAACATGATGTTCATGTTCTGCACGGCCTGCCCGGATGCACCTTTAACAAGGTTGTCAATGACGGTGAAGACCTTCACCAGACCGGCCCTTTCATCCACCCGGACGCTCATACGGCATACGTTGGTACGGTCTACCTCTGCTAGGGCGGGGACGTGATCGCACACTTCTACAAAAGGCTCTCCCTCATAGAAGCGCCGATAACGGTCGAGCCACGTCTGCGTTTTGAACAATCCCTGCGAGGGCCTGAAGTAGATAGTGCTCAGGATTCCACGATCGACCGGCAAGAGGTGCGGCGTGAACGAAACCGGGACCGGTCCCTCTGCGGCCAGACTCAGTTCCTGCGCCATCTCTGCCGTATGGCGGTGTCCTACCTCGCTGTAGGCGCGAAAATTGCCGGTCACCGCGCAAAAGTGGGTCTTGTCTGAGGGAGTGCGGCCCGCGCCGGAGACGCCTGATTTGGAGTCTACTATGACTCCCCCGTCGATGTGACGGGCAACGGGAAGCAGCCCGAGCAACATACCCGTCGGATAGCATCCAGGGTTGGCCACCACGCGGGCCGTTGCCACCTGAGTCCGGTAGAGCTCGGGTAGGCCGTACACCGCTTCAGCGACCAGGTCGGCGCGGGGGTGTTCGAAACCGTACCAAGTTCCATAGTCGTCGACGTCCTTGAGGCGAAAGTCGGCACTGAGGTCGACCACTCTGCAACCAGCATCAACGAGTTCGGCGACCACCCCGTGGGCCTCGGCGTGCGGGTAGCATACGAAAGCAACATCGCTTCCGGCCACCATGTCGACGGAATAAGCGACATATTCCCCCGCGGTCCGGAGATGCGGAAAAACGTCAGATACCGTCCGGCCCGCATACGAACGGGAGGTAAGCGCCCGCAACTGCACCTCCGGATGCTCGGCAAGGATATCGGTAAGGATGGCTCCCGTGTACCCCGTGGCTCCTATAATGCTGGCTGCAATCACGTTCGTGCCTCTTTCTGGTTGGGTACGCACTTGGCCGTGGGCCTGTACGCGGTTCGGCTATGTTACAGATGCATAAATATACATTGAACTGCAATTCAATGCAACCGATGATCGGTTGAACCCCGCGTCGCGGATTGCGCAGTGCCGGCAACCGCCGATATGCCCGCTATCAACTCCTGGCCCCCCACCGTCGCCCGCGGTCTCGCGCCAACAGACTGATCCTCCGCCGTCAGACTGCATTGGCGGCCCACCGTCCGAGGATGAGGCCACCGGGGGGTGCTCAGCGGCCGTCGTTGATGCTTCTCTTGGGAATTCTGGCCCTGCGGGCCTTGGTGGACGAAGGTGCCGAGCAGGCGGGGTGATCAAACCCGAAGTGCGGCTCCTAGCTCTGCCCTTAGCTTCACAAGCATCTCTTCGCGCAGGGTGTTGACTTCGGCCTCGCTAAGTGTCCGATCGGGAGCGCGGAAGCTCAGACGGACGGCTAGGCTCTTCTTGCCTTCGCCCACTTGACTGCCCTGGTACACGTCGAACACGTGGGCGTCGGTGAGGAGTTCGCCTCCCGCACGGTGTAGACTCTCGACGACAGACGCAGCCGGGACGCTGGAATCGACAACCAGCGCGAGATCCTGCTCCACGACCGGGTAAACGAGGAGATCTTGAAAGGCCTTAGATCCGGGGGATGCGGCAATCAACAAGGCTGCATCGAGCTCGGCGGCCACGACCGGGGACTGCAGGTCGTACGCTTGCAGTACCAGGGGATGCACTTCCCCCAGCCAGCCGATGAGTCGGCCGTCCCTGTCTCGTATGCCGGCGCTTTTGCCCGGGTGAAGGAAAGGCTCAGGTTCAATGGCGTACGTCAGTCGACATCCCAGCCCGGCACACAGCCGCTCCACCAGGCCTTTGGCAAGGTAATAATCGACGGGCGTGTCGGTTTTTTGCCACGATTCCTCGTCCCAGCGGCCGGCTACAAGTAGTCCGATGTGGGTTCTCTCGTCGGGCAGCGAATCATCCCCTGGACGGAAGACCCGGCCCATCTCGAAAATGTGCACCTGCTCCTCGCGTACGGCCGTATTGCTCTGGGCGGTGGCCAATAACCCCGGCAACAGCATGGTACGCATGGTCGACTGATCGCCACTCAGCGGGTTGGTGATCCTGACCGTGGTCCGGCGCTGGTCGTCGGGCTCCAGACGGAGTCGATCAGCCCACCGTTCGTCGGCGAAACTGTAGGGAATGACCTGAAAGAGACCCGCCCCGGCAAGGAGATCTTCGATCTCACGCATACCTGCTTGGACGGGGGTCAGCCCTCCCCATCCAGAGCGCCTAGGCGGCAAAGTCGAGGGTATGTTCTCAAATCCGTGCACCCGGGCCACCTCTTCAATGAGGTCTATCTCTCGCTCGAGATCGGCGCGGAAGGTGGGTACGGTCACAGAATATTCCTCACCTGTAGTAGTCACCTCACATCCCAGGCGTCTGAGGATATCGGCCGTTTCTGTGGCCGGCACAGCGACTCCCAATACGTGCGCGACCCGGGACGGGCGCAGTCCAAGGACGGGCCGCGGCCGGGGCGAAGTGCGCACATCGACGGTCCCGTGAGATACCGTGCCGCCACACAACTCAGCAAACAGGCTACAAGCCATGTCCAGGGCCAAGGGGATCATTTCGGGATCAAGGCCCTTCTCATAGCGGGTTGAGGCTTCCGAGCGTAGTCCGAGGGCGCTTTCTGTGCGCATGATAGAAGGAGCGGCAAAATTCGCTCCCTCCAGAAGGATGTCGGTAGTGTTATCGGTGATCTCGCTCTCCAACCCGCCCATTACCCCAGCCACCACCGAGGCGCGCTCGGCGTCCGCGATCACCAACATATCTTCGGTCAACGTGCGGTGTTCGCCGTCCAGAGTGGTCAACTCCTCTCCCGGATATGCGCGGCGTACCACGATGCGCCGTCCTCTGATGGTGTGCAGATCGAAGGCGTGCAGTGGTTGCCCAAGGGCCCAAAGTACATAGTTGGTGACGTCGACCACGTTGCTGATGGGACGCATGCCGGCATGGCAGATGCGCGCCTTCATCCAGAGAGGGGAGTCGGCGATGGTCACTCCATGGATCACGCGTCCTGCATAGCGGGGGCAGAGGTCGGGATCGCGGACCTCGATGGCAATGTCGTCCTCTGCCGCACGGTCTCCCGTCGGATACGGAAAGGCAGGGTTTTCGTCGAAGGAGGTCCCGGTGATGGCCGCGATCTCCCGGGCCAGGCCACGAATCGATAGGCAGTCCGGTCGGTTCGGGGTGACTTCTACTTCGAGCACCTGGTCGGATATCGCGAAGTATTCGGCCAACAGTTGGCCTGTCCTCCAGTCTGGCGGCAATTCCATGGTCCCTTCGCTCTTCGCCGCAAAGCCGAGTTCGGCTTCTGAGAGGATCATCCCGGATGAGGGTACTCCCCGCAGTTTTGCCTCGCGGATGCGGGTGCCGTCGGGCATGGTGCCACCGGGCAAAACGACGGCCACCGTCTGTCCGGCAGCAATATTTGGCGCTCCACAGACTATGGAGCGCGGCACCTCCTCCCCCACGTCTACGGTGCAGACCGAAAGCTTGTCGGCGTTGGGGTGACGCCTGCACTCGAGTACTTTGCCCACCACAAATCGCTTCAGATTCTCCTCATCGCCCGGCACGCCGACCTGGGTCACCCGCTCTACCTCAGTGCCGGTGAGGGCAAGCAAAGAGGCGAGTTCTTCCACATCCAGCATGATGTCGACATAATCACGCAGCCACGATATGGGCGCTTTCACATGAGCCTCCGATTAGAACTGGCGCAGGAAGCGCAGGTCGTTCTCAAAGAAGAGACGGAGATCGTTTACTCCGTGCTTGAGCATGGCGATCCGTTCCACACCCATGCCGAATGCAAAGCCTGTGTAGACCTCGGGGTCGTAATCGACGAACCCGAATACGTTGGGATCGGTCATGCCGGCTCCCAGGATCTCAAGCCAACCGCTTTTCTTGCACAGCCGGCATCCGGCCCCGTCGCAAACCATGCACGATACGTCCACCTCCACCGACGGCTCAGTGAAGGGAAAGAAGTGAGGACGAAGCCGGATTTTGCGATCGGCTCCGAACATCGCCCGGCTGAACGTCTCCAGGGTCCCCTTCAGGTCGGCCATGGTTATGTTTTCATCAACCACCAGCCCCTCGACCTGGTGGAACATAGGCGTATGGGTGGCATCAGAGTCGCGCCGGTAGACCTTACCAGGGGCGATGATGCGCACAGGGGGGCGCTGCTTCTCCATGATCCGCACCTCAACCGGTGACGTGTGGGTACGAAGCACGACGGAGTCGCTTACGAAGAAGGTGTCGTGCAGTGACCGCGCCGGATGATCGGCAGGCGTGTTCAAAGCTTCGAAGTTGTAGTAATCGCTCTCCACCTCGGGTCCGTCGGCGATCTCATAGCCCATGGCCAAGAAGATATCCTCGATTTCGCGCATCGTCTGCGTGACGAGGTGAAGGCGACCCAACGGTGATCGCCGGCCGGGTAGGGTCACATCTATCTGGTCTTTGGCCAACCCGTGCACCAACTCCTGTGTCTCCAATGCCTCACGACGGGCCTCTACGGCGTCTTCAAGGGCTTTGCGCACCAGGTTGCCAACCTTGCCGACCTCAGGCCGTTCGTGCGGAGGTAGTTCGGAGATGCTCCGCAGGAGTATCACCAACTCCGCCTTGCGTCCAAGAAAATGCACGCGGCAGGCCTCCAGCGACGACAGGTCGGAGGCGGAGGCAATGGACTCCAGCCCTTGGGTGTAGATCGCTCTCAGATCGTCCCGAGTTATCTGCCTGAGAATCGCGTCGTCGGTTATTATGGCTCCTCCTTCTGAGCGGTCGATAGTAGCGGACCGCGCCGTTCTTGGCCACCGTGTTCCGTCGACGATACGCGGCGCTGTTCATATGCGAATATCGTGCCGGCCATCGCTACGTTCAAAGAGTCGGACCGCGCCTGTTCGATGGTGATCCGGCGCGCATCGGCCCACATTGCACCCGGTCCCGTCCGTTCCCCTCCGAGCACGATCACCGTACCCGTCTGCGGCGCTGCTGTTCGGATGTCTTCACCATGATGGGGGTCCGCGACCCACACTTCGGGCGCTGGCTCCCCTCTGCCATAAGCAGCGCGGAAATGCGCATTGAGATCAGCAGAAGAGACCTCAACGACCACCGGTAGGGTGAACTGGGCCCCCATGCCCGCCCGCATAGCTTTGGGACTGTAAGGGTCGGCCGTTCCCGGAGAGCAGATCACTCCTGTCAATCCAAAGGCCAAGGCCCCGCGAATCACGGTGCCGACGTTGCCTGGGTCCCCGACGCCGTCTAGAAAGAACGTCACGCCTCTAGACATCAGAAGATCTGCCAGGCCCCAAACCGGTTCTTCGCACACAAAGATCACATCCACCCCACCGCCCAGCGCGCTGGCGTACTCTAGGGTCTCCTGGTCACACACCCCGATATTAACCGGAAGGTCCACGTAATCATGGGTCGTAGCCTTCTTCAGCAGGCCCGCCGGGAGCCCTTCAAGGAGATCCCTTCTCACCAGGATTTCACGCACATCGGCTCCGGCTTCGACGGCCGCTCGGAGCAGGTCCATCCCCTCGCAGACCAGCAGTCCTCGCTCGCGTCTGTGCTTCTTCTTGAGAAGCTTACGGGCCAGTCTGATGCTGCGGTTCTGCCGTCCGACGATTTCGCGGATCACTGGACGTTCCGTCCGCGAACCACACCGAAGGGACTAGCCGGCCCCGAGGGCTTCCTTGGCCCGGGCCGCCATCTGCGCGAATACTTCGGGTTCCCGGACGGCCAAATCGGCAAGGATCTTGCGGTCAACGTCGATGTCGGCCGCCCGAAGGCCATGGATGAACTGGTTGTAGCTCAGACCATGCGCTCGGGCACCCGCATTGATGCGCGTAATCCACAGGCGTCGGAATTCCCGTTTACGAACACGCCGGTCTCGGTAAGCGTAGGTCCCGGATTTGATGACCTGCTCATTTGCCCGGCGATAGGAGGACTTTTTGACTCCCCAGTAGCCTTTCGCCTCATCCAGCACTTTGCGGCGCCTCTTTTGAGCGTTGATGCTCCTCTTCACTCTAGGCATGGCTCTGTCCTCCTAGCGGCCCAATAGACTGCGGAGCCGGCTGGTGTCTGACGCAACGTTCTCTACGGCTTTGCGCAGTTTACGTTTGCGGTTGGCAGACTTCTTGGTGAGCAGATGGCTACCAAAGGCCCGGCGCCTCATGAGCTTGCCGGTCGCCGTCACCTTGATGCGCTTTTTCGCTCCCTTGTGAGTCTTGTTCTTAGCCATTTCTATTCCCTTCGTCCATGTGCAGGCAGGTGCGCCGTTCGATGGAGTCGATGTAGGCGCTATGGAGGTCGGCCTTGTCGGGCCTCTCAGCGAGTCAATTCCGCCGAGGCGCCAGCATCATGATCATGTTTCTGCCGTCAAGACTGGGCTCGGACTCCACTTCTCCGATCTCAGCCAGATCATCGGCCATCCGCCGGAGCAACTTCTCTCCCAGGTGGGGATGAACCAGTTCTCTACCGCGGAACATGATGGTCAGCTTGACCTTGTCTCCCTTTCTCAAGAAACGCTCGACGTGTCCCTTCTTCGTATCGAAGTCGTGGTCGTCGATCTTCGGCCGCAGCTTGATCTCTTTGATGCTGATCGTCGCCTGGCGCTTGCGCGCTTCTTTTGCCTTCTGTTCCTGCTCGTACCTGTACTTGCCGTAGTCCATCACCTTGCAGACGGGTGGGTTGGCCATTGGAGCCACCTCGACGAGGTCGAGGTTCAATCTGTCGGCGTAATTCAATGCCTCAGGTACTCCCACGATCCCCACCTGCTCGCCATCCGGTCCGATAAGCCGGACCACGTCTGCGCGGATCTTTTCGTTGATGCGAACGATATCGGCTATGTCGCCCTGCACCTCCCCCGGTGCCACCGGTTAGAAATCCATCCTACCAACGCAAAAAAGCGGTGCCGCCACCGCTCCCCAATGCATACGCGGCCTGCGGCCGCGGCGCCTGCTGTATAGCTTGACCTCAGCGCCAATTGGGCGCGAGGTGGGAAGGGTGGCTTCCTCTTTATGCAATCCGGCAGTATAGCCGAAGAGCGGACTCGGCTCAAGGACACTGTGCAACTGCGGGAGGCTCGCATTCGGTCATCAGTAGGGCCAGGCCTTCTGCAAGAGCGTACGAAACTGTGTCTCTCTTGCCTCTCATGCGGAGAGTCACGGAACGCTGTTCGACCTCTCGATCCCCTACGACCAGCATGAACGGCACTTTGCCTACCTCTCCGTCTCTAATCTTTTTTGAGACGGATTCCGAGCGTAGATCGACTTCTGCTCGGAGGCCGGCCCCCTCCAAGGCTTCTTTGATCTCATGCGCGTACGGCGCATGCCGGTCGGCAACGGGGACGACCGCGATCTGCACAGGTGCGAGCCAGGCGGGCAGCGCACCCCCGTAATGCTCGATGATGATCCCCAAGAAGCGCTCGATACTACCCAGAACCACTCGGTGGAGCATGACGGGGCGATGGCGTTGGTCGTCCTTCCCCACGTAGTCCAGGTCAAGGCGCTCAGGCATAGCGAAGTCCAACTGGCAGGTGGCACATTGCCAGGTGCGCCCCATGACGTCCTCGATGTGGAAGTCGATCTTGGGTCCGTAGAAAGCGCCGTCTCCGGGGTTAAGAACATACGGCAGTTCAGCCCGCTGGAGTGCCGCTTTCAAGGCATTCTCGGCCGTTAGCCACATCTCATCGCTGCCGATGGATTTCTCCGGCCGGGTTGACAACTCCACATGCACCCTATCGAAGCCGAACGTGTTGTACATGCGGCGGATGAGGTCAATGACGCCCAAGACCTCATCCTCTACCTGCTCAGGCAGGCAGAAGATGTGAGCATCATCTTGCGTGAAGCATCTGACTCTGAACAGCCCGTGCAGCACTCCAGACATCTCGTGGCGGTGTACCTGGCCCAGCTCGGCCATGCGGAGAGGGAGATCCCGGTACGAATGTCGGCCGGCCTTGTAGACAAGAGTTCCTCCTGGGCAGTTCATGGGCTTCACTGCAAAGTCGACATCGTCGATAACGGTGAAGTACATGTTGTCTTTGTAGTTGTCCCAGTGACCGGACCGCTCCCACAGGCTCCGTTCGAGGATCAGGGGGGTGCGGATCTCTTCATAGCCGGCCGCGCGGTGCTCCCGACGCCAGTACTCAAGAAGTGCGTTGATAACCCGCATGCCTTTCGGATGAAAGAAGGGGAATCCCGGCCCCTCGTCGTGAAAACTGAACAGGTCGAGCTCTCGGCCCAGGCGGCGGTGATCACGCTGTTTAGCCATCTCCATCCGTTCGAGATATTCGTCGAGCTCCTTCTTGCTGGGGAAGGCGGTGCCGTAGATGCGGGTCAGCATGGTGTTGTCGCTCTTGCCCCGCCAATAGGCGCCCGCCACCGAGAGGAGGCCGACTGCTCCGATGCGTCCCGTATGGGGGACGTGTGGGCCTCGACACAGGTCGACGAACTCGCCTTGTCGGTAGGTGCTGATGACGGCGTCGGCAGGAAGGTCTCGGATCAACTCAAGCTTGTAGGGCTCGTCTGCGAAGAGTTCTAACGCCTCCTCTTTGCTCACTTCACGTCTCTCAAAGGGCAGTGCTGCCCCAAGCAGCCTGTGGATCTCCTCATTCAGGCGAGTAAGGTCGTCATCCCCCACAGGATGAGGGAATTCGAAATCGTAGTAGAACCCATCTTTGATGGCGGGGCCGATGGCCACCTTCGTCCCTGGGTAGAGGTTCGTTGCCGCTTCGGCCAGCACGTGGGCGGCCGAATGGCGGATGACCTCCAGGCCCTCGGGAGATGATGCGGTGACGATTGCAACCTGCTCACCTTCGCGCAGCGGTGTGTTCAGATCAACAACGCGGCCGCCAACTTTGGCCGCTACGGCCGCTTTTGCCAGACGTGGGCCGATGCTCTCGGCTACATCGGCAGCACTGGCTCCCTCGGCAACGCTGAGGTCGGATCCATCAGGAAGTAGAACCTTCATGGGCCCCCGCAACAAAGTGTAATGAACCAGGTTAGAACGAGTGGGCGCTGTAGGATTTGAACCTACGGCCTCTTCCGCGTCAAGGAAGCGCTCTCCCCCTGAGCTAAGCGCCCATCAGGGCGGTCATGATACAGCCGCCTTGGTCGCCTGGCAAGCCCGGAGCCCGTGATCTGCCGCCACGACAAAGGCGTCAGCGTAGGCACGTCGCCTTGCTGCATAGTGAAGACCTGTAT
>JAXGNF010000048.1:14461-18933 GCA_040768135.1 Thermoleophilia bacterium
GGCGCGCGGCGGGGTGTTGGGGGGGGGGGGGGCCCGGCCCCCCCCCCCCCCCCCCCCCGACAGGCTGGCTCGATGATCCGCGTCGGATCAGTCGGTAGCCGGCAGTGCCCGCGGGGCCAGTGCTGTCCCGCTAAACACCTTGAGCGGGCTGACCGTGAGGACCAGGTCACCCGCATAAGTGCCCGGCCGCAACAGGGTAGGGACCCCGTTGACAGAAAGGCTGACTTTGTAGCCCGCAGGCGCGCTGATGGCGCCATAGGCATCAAAGGAGAGCTTAGTGAGGTAGGAGGTCTTGGTGACCACCCATTGGGACTTGTTCTTGAGGGCCACGATCACACCGTTGTTGACGGCAGGCCCTGGGGTGTTGGTGACCTCGCCGAGCTTGAAATACTCATCGGCGCCGATCGTGAAAACACCAGGCTCGAGCATATAGTGATGGGCGGTGCTCGCCGAGATCGCGCCCGTGATGGTGGAATTGTCGAAGGTCAGAACCAAGTTCTGGCCGAGGGCTCCTCCCATCCCGGGAGGCGGTCCACCAGGTCCACCGGGAGGCGGTCCACCAGGTCCACCAGGAGGCGGTCCACCAGGTCCACCGGCCGCTCCACCCCTGACGGAGTTGTAGAAGTCGCCGTTCAACACGATGTTCGAGAAGGTGGCCTTGGCGTCGCCGCTGTTGACGGCGGTTACGTCAAAATCAGCTTCCTTCACGGGAGGAGTCGTAGGCTCCTCATAGATGTTCGTATTGGACATGTCGGCGAAGTTCGGACCGGGATCGTCGTCGTCCATCAACTGCATGATGACGCCGTTACCCGGCAGAAGCTTGGCACCCTTCGAGCCATCGACTGTGATGGTGATGGCCTGGCCCTTGTCCAAGAAGGTGGTCTTCTTAGTGTTGAAGACGGTACCGCCGCTCACGTCAAGTGTGCCGCCGCCGTGCCACATGACCCCGAACTTCTCGGAGTTGACCACGGTGTTCCGCGGAGTGATAGCCGCGAGTTCCGCCGCAGTCAGGCCCAGGCCGAGGTCGTTGTTTAGCTTGCTTACAGCCTGTCGATCGCTGTCACCGTAGAAAAGGAAGCTACCCCGCGAGATAGTCGAGTACGTGCCGACGTTGAACGTGCAGCCGTAGAAGTACTCGGTGGCGTTCCCGATACCGTAAGAACCGTAGCCGTCCTTGCCGGTGACGATCGTGCTGTTGATTGTGGTCAAGATGGGGGTTGTGCAACCGTCGGTGGACAGACAACCCCACCCTTCAGAGGCGATATAGGAGTTGATGAAGCTCAGCTGGGTGTTGGTGCCGAGAAGGTTGGTCGCCCGGACATTGCCTGACAGGCCGAGCATCCACGGTACCGATCTCATCTGGAAAGTGTCGATAGTGGGGATGTAATCGGCCGGCATGACGCCGTTTCTAGTTTGGATGTGGGAGTTCTTGACGATGACATTAGCACCACCGTCTGCCACGACACCCGTTCGTGCCACGCCTCGGTTGTCGATATTGGCACCGTCAATCACTGCAGTGGCTCCCCCGCTGATGGTGAGAGCTGATCCGGTCCCGATGAAATCACTGCGTCCGTTTCCGGTGAAAGAGATCTTGGGCCGAAGGATCGTGCAGTTGCCGCCACCCACATAAATACCGGTGAAGTTCTCTCCCGTGGACGTGATCTGCACGTCTCTGATGAAGTTCCTGTCAATAGAACCCGACGCCACTGCGGCAGGCACCGATTTCCCAGGGTCATACCCTGCAGCGCCAAAGTAGATCGCCTGTCGGAACGGGAATAGGTGCTGCGCTCCCCCAGGGCCGCCATACGGCACTAAGTTGTCCTTGGCAACCGTGAGAAGCACATCCGTATACGTCCCAGGTACGAACTTCATGTCGAGGCCGGCGGTGGTGGCCAGTACCTGGCCGGTCTCAACCCCGTTGATCGTCATGGTCACGTTGTAACCATCGGGAGCCTTGATCGCTCCTCCTGCCTCGATGTTCAAGGTGTTGACGCGGGTTGTCTCCGTGATCACCCATGTGTCGCCCGCGGCGACATTCTTGACCAGCACGCTCGGCGCGGCCAACACCGCCGGGGCAAGGGCGACCAGCAGTGCGATTACGACCACTGTGGCCATTAGGACTGTGATGAAACGGTTCTTCCTACTCATACCTCCCTCTCCTTACGACGGTGACCCGGCACAAACGAAGAGACCGGTCTTCGCGGCACTGCAGGTAGCGACAGTGCCGGTTTCCAATGCTTTTTAACGCTACAGGAAAAGCACCGCAAAAGCAACGGCAGCACCATTCGCCCAATTCCGGAAAAGATCGTGCGGGACTCCGCAAGGTTGCAGGCTTGATGCGTTCACGAAGAACGAAGGGAACCGACCGTTACAAGGGACGCCTCCGAAGACGGGACAAATAAGCGACGAACTCCTCTTCAGTGCGGTCTTTCTTGTGCGACGCGCAATATCGACAAACGCAGCAGAGATTCTCCGGCCAATCGGTGCCGCCACGGCCTAGGGGGATCTTATGGTCGACATCATGGCGGCCGTCAAGTCTCGTTCCACAGTAGTAGCAGCGGCCGAGTTGTTCGTCGTACAGCCGCCCGATGTCTTCGGGTGTGTGCCAACCCCCCGCCTGATGGCGGCGAATGCGCCCTTTGCGCAACTGGACGGCGAACCCAACCTAGCCCGCCTCGGCCCGAGCCCAGAGCTGACGTGGACCCAAAGCGAGCGCCAGGCGGGTGCCCAGGCTTCTGATTGCCCGGTACCGACTATCACCTGCACGCCCCGGATGGTCCCCAGTGAGCCTTTCGGCGCCCTTGGCTTCCGGCGTATCGCTACCGCCCGGCCGGTTGCACCGACCGTGGAAGTGGCGCACTCTGACCACGCACATCCGCTCCCATACGCAGTCGGTACACTCGTCGGAGGCAACATTGAGGGTCCCGCTTCGGAATTCCGACGCAGGGAGTGTTCTGCCGCATGTGACGCAGGTCTTCGTATCTACCAGGGCGGTCATCGTCTTTTGGAATACGATGCCGACGGTCGCTCCCCTTCTCCCCGCCAATCCGGCTGTCCGGACAAGGGGCTCACTGGGACGGTGAGTGAACGGATCAGGCATGTCACTGTGACCCTACCTCTAGATGTTCAGGCCCCTCTCGTCAAGGGCATGAGTCAGGCGAACGCAGCGTCGATCGGCGTCCTTGAGGCCCTCGTTGTTTGGGGCGAAAAGAAGCAACTATGGAAGTGGACGGCGAAAGGACGGCAAAACCCTGCGAACCCCGGCTCCCATAGCTGTCCGCAAAGAACCTAGGGCTTTGCAGGGCTTCATGAGGAGGCGACGACCGGAATTGAACCGGTGTAGCGGGTTTTGCAGAGACGACGGCGCTCTTATCGTGGGTTTTCGGTCGTGTTCTGAAGTGCGCGCTGGTAGGCACGAAATACCTGCAAGATAGCATCTTTTCGGTGCCTATCGCTATCAGTCGTTAGCGGTAGTTCACAAGCCTAATCTGAGGGCCTCTGTGAAAAGTGGACACCAAGTGGACACCAAAAAGCGTCGGCGTTCGGGCCGTCCCCACCCCTCTACGTCCCCCCCCACGCGCGCGCGAGATGCACTCGACTTACCGGTATCGGTAAGTTCCCTGATATATGGCCCTACAGCCTCACAGAATCGCCCACAACGCGACGAAAGGCGGCCGGGGTACATAAACACCCCGGCCGTTTAACGTCGCGAATAATGCGGTTAACGAGCCCTTCCCGTCCGCTTACAGCGTCCACCTGGCCGCTCTGAGCGTGCTCGCGTGGGCCGCCTGCATGATGTGGTCCACAAGATCCTCGATGCTCCGGTGCCGATTCCTGGCGACGTAGTAGAGCGCCGTTTCCGCCATGTCCGGGTGGTCGCCGCAGGCCGCCTTGAGCTCGGCTATCACGGCCGGGTCCGGATGGCGCACATCCCGAAGGAGGCGCTTGACCAGAAGACGGCTCTCTTCCCGGTCCGGCGGCCGTCGCTCCGGGCGGCGACGTCTCACGTTCCCCCCCTCCGGTCCCACCGTATACGCGCGGCCCGGCGGGAGCGCTCGCTGGCCGTGAGGCCGTCCCACGTGTGCTCATTGTCCGCGTGTGGGATAGCAAGCTGAGAGAGAAGCCTCGAGAGCAGCGTCCTTTCGGAGCGAAGCTCGGCAAGTAGCGGGTGGGCCACCGTCTGCCCGCGAGAGCCGGCCGTGGTGAGAGGTTGGTCGCGAAGAGCCGTCTCCAGGACCTCGCACCTGTCAACCGTCCGGGCGGCTTCGGTGAGAAGTTCTATCTCGCTCAGGTTGGGCTCGAAATCCCGGAGCACCTGCCGCCATAGCCTGCGGCCTCGAGGGCCTAGTCCACTAGGGGCACGTGTGGAGGTCGATTTAGTCATCACCACCCCTTGTAAAACCCGGGCTCATGCCGGGACGCACAATTCCAGATGCTATGCCCCCCGCCCCCGGGCGGTTCCGGGAGGGGGG
>JAXGNF010000049.1:0-18781 GCA_040768135.1 Thermoleophilia bacterium
CGGTGGAGGTGGGGGCCGGTGCCGCGGCGACTCCCGCCGGATCAGAAGGAGGGGCGCAGTAATGCCGACTCTCACAGTAGACACCGTCCGAGTCGAGGTGCCCGAGGGCGCTTCGGTCTTGGACGCCTGTCGGCAGGCCGGTGCCAACGTTCCCACCCTCTGCCACTTAGAAGGTGTACAGGCCATCGGTGCCTGCCGCATCTGCTTGGTCGAGATCGACGGGGCGAAGACCCTAGCGGCTTCGTGCACGCTGCCGGCTTCCGAAGGCATGGTGGTCAAGACCCACAGCACGCGGGCGCGCCGCGCGCGGCGCGCCGTCCTCGAGTTGCTCCTCTCCGAGCACGATGGCGACTGCTATACCTGCGTGCGTAGTGGTGACTGCGAGTTGCGCCACCTGGCTTATGCCATGGGTGTCGACGAGATCACCTATCCTGGCGAGCGCACCCGCAAGATCATCGACACTTCTACGCCCGCCTTGATAAGGGACACCGGCAAGTGCGTATCGTGTCGGCGATGCGTCACCGCCTGCAACGAGATCCAAGGCGTTGGAGCTCTTTTCCCACAGAGCCGGGGGTTCACCACGCTCATCGGCCCGGCGTTCGCCGGCAACTTGAGCGATGTGGTTTGCGTGCAGTGCGGCCAATGCGCCGCCGTATGTCCGGTCGGAGCCATCACCGAACATACCGCGATCGACCAAGTGTGGGCGGCGCTGGACGATCCCCGCAAGCACATCATCGTGCAGACGGCGCCGGCCATCCGAGCCGCTCTGGGCGAAGAATTCGGCTACGAGCCGGGCACCAGGGTCACCGGCAAGATGGTCTCGGCACTTCGCCGCCTAGGCTTCGACGGCGTGTTCGACACGAACTTCGCGGCCGACCTCACCATCATGGAAGAGGGGACCGAACTGCTCTTCCGTCTCAAGAAGGCTCTTGTTGACAAGGAGCCGACGGCTCTGCCCATGTTCACCAGCTGTTCCCCGGGTTGGATCAACTACATGGAACACTTCAATCCCGACATGACGGCCAATCTCTCCACCTGCAAATCTCCCCAGCAGATGTTTGGGGCCGTGGCCAAGACCTACTACGCGGAAACCCAAGGGATCGACCCTGCGGACATCGTGGTGGTCTCAATCATGCCGTGTACGGCTAAGAAGTTCGAGTGCCTCCGCCCGGAGATGACCGACACCGGATACCAGGACGTCGATTATGTCCTTACCACCCGGGAGTTGGCCCGCATGATCAAGCAGGCAGGCATCGACTTTGCCAACCTACCCGACGAGAAACAGGACGCCCCTCTGGGGATCTCCACCGGAGCGGCCGACATCTTCGCGAATACCGGCGGCGTCATGGAAGCGGCCTTACGAACCGCATACGAGATAGTAAGCGGCGAACCCTTCCCCTTCGAGAACCTCCACGTCGAACCCATCGAGGGATTGGAGGGCGTGAAGGAAGCCTCGGTGACCATCGAGCGCACCGTGCCGGAGTGGGATTTCCTCAAAGGCGCCACCCTTAACGTAGCAGTAGCCCACGGCCTCGCCAACGCCCAGAAAGTCATCGACCGCATCCGCAGCGGAGAGGGCGACTACCACTTCGTCGAGGTCATGACTTGTCCGGGAGGTTGCATCGGAGGCGGCGGCCAACCACGCCTCACGTCCGATGCCGTACGGCAGGCCCGTATCCGTGCCATCTACGAAGAAGACGAGAGCCGCGAGTTGCGCAAATCGCATCAGAATCCGGCGGTGCTCAAGCTCTACGAGGAGTTCCTCGGGCAACCGTTGGGCGAGAAGTCGCACCACCTGCTCCACACGAAATACGCAGAGAAAGAACGAGTCTAGAAACTTATCACAGGATGGGAGTAAGTCAGGACAAAGGGCCGACCGGATAGGCGCACTGCAGGGACGTGAAGAAGACGAACATGAAAGTGAACGAATGGCAGAAGGGCCCGTGTTATTGTGAAGGTGACATGGCGACTATCGTGAAGGCGACATGGCTACGACAAAGTCCCCATTGATCCTCATCGTCGACGACGATTATGACTTCCTCGAGATCAACCGCATGATCCTCGAGCGGGCGGGCTATCGCGTGGTCACGGCCGCCGAACCAAAGCAAGCCCTCGCGCGCATGGAAGAAGAGAGGCCCGACTTGGTCATCACCGATCTCATGATGACCAGTCTGGACTCCGGTTTCTTTTTTGCCCGCACTATCAAAGAAGATGAACGCTTCACCGATATCCCTGTCATCATCGCCACTTCGGTCTCGAGTGCACTGGGCCTTGACTTCCGGCCCCGCACCGACCAAGACAGGGCCGACATGCACGTCGACGCGTACTTCGACAAGCCTCTCGACCAAACCCATCTATTGAAGACGATCCGCGAATTGCTCGACGCTGGAGGCTCGAAGGACTGATGCCTACCTGGGACAACCCTCTTATCACCATCGTCACCGACAAGTGTCGAATGTGTTATGCCTGCGTGCGCGAGTGCCCGGCCAAGGCGATCCAGGTAGTCGAAGGCCAGGCCCGCGTGATCCAGCCCCGTTGCATAGGTTGCGGCAATTGCCTACAGGTCTGTACTCAACATGCTAAGCAGGTCCGCGACGACACCGACCGGGCTTTTCAGCTGCTGAAATCAGGCGCCCATGTGGCCGCCATAGTGGCGCCCAGCTTCCCCGCGGAATTCACCGATATCCCTCCCGGTAAACTCGTGGCTATGATCCGAGCCCTCGGATTCCACTCCGTGCACGAAGTCGCTCTGGGAGCCGACCTTGTCGCCTACGAGTACCGGCGTCTGCTCGAGAAATATCCAGACAAGCGATACATCACCACGCCTTGTCCCGCTGTGGTCTCGTTCGTACGAAAGTACCATCCCCGCCTGATTCCCTATCTGGCCCCCGTGGTTTCCCCCATGGTCGCCATGGCCCGCGTTCTGCGCCGGGATATCGGACCGGACATCAAAGTGGTCTTCATGGGTCCGTGCGTAGCCAAAAAGCGGGCCTCTATCGACACCACTCATGTCGAGATCGAAGCCGTCCTCACTTTCGTCGAATTGCGTGACATGTTCGCCAAACGAGGGATTAAACCGGAGGCCTTCTCAGAGGACGACGACTTCGACCCGCCCTATGCCGGAGTGGGTATGGTGTTCCCCATCTCCGGAGGGCTGCTCCAGACCGCCGAGATGGCGGAGGACCTGCTGAGCGGTGAGGTGGTCGTCGCCGAAGGTCGGGGCGAATTCGTCGAGACAATCAGCGAATTCGACGTTGCCCACGCCGATACCCACCTCCTCGATATCCTTGCCTGCCAGGGATGCTACGCGGGGCCCGGCATGACCAGCACAGAGACCATGCTCCAGCGACGGACCCGCGTGAGCAACTACGCGAAGAACCGGCTGTCCTCGTATTCCGAAGAAGAGGCCGAGCAGGTCAAGGGTGCCGAAGAGCGGTACCGAGATATCGATCTATCCAGGGAATACTCCGCCGACGAGCAGACCCTCGGCGATTCGGCCACCGATGAAGAACTGGAGGAGATCCTTTTTCGCATGGGCAAATCCAGTCCCAAAGACCTACTTGACTGCGGCGCCTGTGGATACGACACGTGTCTCGATCACGCCCGAGCGGTCTACGCGGGATTGGCCGACTCCGAGATGTGCCTGCCCCACACCATTGAGCAACTGCGAGACGCCTACGAGGAGTTGGAGGTCTCGCACCGTTCCTTGGAGGAGGCTAAAGAGGCCCTCGAACGGTCCGGCCGTCTGGCCAGCATGGGACAACTAGCGGCCGGCATCGCCCACGAGGTGAACAATCCTCTAGGCACGTTGCTCCTCCACGCCAACCTCCTGCTTGAAGAGTGTGACGATGAGCAAATCAAAGATGACTTGGAGACCATCGTCGATCAGGGTAACCGTTGCAAACGCATCATCTCGGGCCTGCTCAACTTCGCCCGTCAGAGTCGGGTGCTACGGCGGCCGACCGACATAGCCGAATTGATCGATAGGACCATCCGCACCGCGCCCTCCGTGGACGATATCCGGGTCGAGGTCCTCAATCGGTTGTCGGACCCGATGGCCGACATAGACCCCGACCAAATCATCCAGGTATTTACCAATCTGTACACGAACGCCCAGCAGGCCATGCCCGAGGGCGGCGATCTCACCATCACTCTCACCGATGACCCGGAGAGCGTGACCATCACGGTCGCCGACACCGGCTACGGTATCTCTGCAGAGAACATGGAAAAGCTCTTCAGCCCCTTCTTCAGCACAAAGGCGGTCGGCATGGGCACGGGTCTTGGGCTCGCAGTGAGTCACGGCATCGTCAAGATGCACAAGGGCCGGATTACGGCCGAATCCAACGCCGATAGCCTTGCGGGACCCACCGGTACCACCTTCACTGTGACGCTGCCCCGTCATGAAGAAGAACGGCGTGAGTAAGACGGGAGAGGCATAGGTGAGCGGCACGACACAGGTTCTTAAGGTCGTCATAGTCGATGACGAGATACCCCTGAGTCTGGCGGTCCGCCGCATCCTCAGCAAGTACCACGCTCATGTTGAGGATGTAGGAATCGACGTCGGGTATACGTGCACGCATTTCGCGAACGGCGAGGCGTTCTTGGCGAGTCTCGCTGAGGGAGCCGAATACGACCTCCTCCTCCTCGACCTCAAACTGCCCGGCCTGAGCGGACTCGACATCCTGGCCGAACTGGGAAGCCGAGGACACGCGCTGACATCGATCATGGTAACCGCTTACGCCACCTTCGAGACGGCCGTGCAGGCCACCAAGCTGGGTGCATACGACTTCCTTGCCAAGCCCTTCTCGCCTGAGGAACTCCGCTACGCGGTGCGAAAGGCGACCGAACAGCTCATCCTCAGCCGAGAGGCGCGCCGGCTGGCCGAGGAGCAGCGGCAGGTACGTTTCAACTTCATCTCGGTCCTGTCCCACGAGCTCAAAGCGCCCCTCAACGCCATCGAGGGGTATCTCAAGATCCTCCAAGGCGACGAACCGCCTGAACGGAGGCCCATGATCGATCGCAGCCTCATCCGGCTCGACGGCATGCGCAAGCTCATCTTCGACCTCCTCGACCTCACCCGCATCGAATCGGGGCAGAAGGTCCGGCAATTCGCTGAAGTCGATGTACGTTCCGTCGCCCAGCGGACCATCGAGTTGTTCTCTCAGGAGGCCGCGGAGCGCGATATCAGCATCGCTCTGCGTGCCTCGGAGCCGGTGGAGATGGTGGCCGATCCCAACGAACTCGAGATCGTGCTCAACAACCTGGTCTCGAACGCCGTCAAGTACAATCGCGACGGTGGCAGCGTAACTGTGGCTCTGGAGCGCAACGGCGACGTGGTCAAGATCCAGGTAGCCGACACCGGGATCGGTCTTACACCCGAAGAGGCCGCGAAGCTCTTCTCGGAGTTCGTCCGCATCAAGAACGAAGACACCTACAAGATCATGGGGAGCGGTCTCGGGCTCTCGACCGTGCGCAAGCTGGCCCAGCTCTACGGGGGAGATGCCTCCGTCAAGAGCGAGAGAGGCTCGGGCAGTATCTTCACCGTGACCCTGCGCGACGCGAAGCCCGAGGACGCGACCAGACCGGAGGCGAATAGTAGCGCTAGCACCCTCACCGAAGCTCCTTCCGCCGCCTCGGTGGCCCCTCCGTCGGCCCCGGACCGAACCCCACCGACCCCGACCCAGCCCCTACCGACCTCTGCCTCGACTCCACCGACCTCCGCCTCGACTCCACCGACGTCTACCCAGGCTCCACCGACGTCGGTCGGACTTTTTTGATCATTCACAGGTGATTGACGAGCTTGTACTGGGGGGTTGAGAGAGCGTCACGTTCAGACTATCCGCCGGCGCCGGATCATAGACCCGTGGAGGCCGGCCCGTAAGAGAATCACCATTTCCATACAAAGCTGCTGTGCTACTTGGGGAGTGCTATTGCTGTGAAAGAGTGCTGTTCTGCTTATAGAGAGTGTTGTTCTACTGAGGGAGTGCCGGCGTGTTGAAGATCTTGATTGTGGATGACGACCCCGACATGGTCGAAGCGAGTCGCATCGTGCTGGAACGGGAGGGCTACTTGGTCGAAAGTGCCTCTAACCTGGAATCGGGCCTCACGAAGCTGGAGGATTCGCCTCCGGACCTGCTCATTCTCGACGTGATGATGGAAGAGCCCGATGACGGCCTGCGCTTCGCCCGAAAGGCGCGCCGCCAGGGCTGCAAGGTCCCCATCCTGATGCTGACCAGCGTGAACCGCGCTTTGGGACTACAGATAGGCAAGGACGAAGAGATGGTCCCTGTAGATGAGTTCCTCGAGAAGCCGGTTGATCCCACCATCCTGATCGAGAAAGTCCGCGGGCTCCTCGAAGAACGGAGTGAAGCGCTATGGTAACCGGCGACAGGGATAGACTGCATGATGAGATCAGGGCCATCGCGGCCCGCACCAACTTCAGCCGGGCCTCCTTGATCCCCATACTCCGCGACGTCAAAGAAGCGTACCGCGAGATCGACGGCGAGACTATGCAGTTCGTCGCCGACATCCTCGGTATGCATCCGGTCGAAGTCGACGCGGTGGCCTCCTTCTACTCTTTCATCCACTCGGAGGCTGAGGGGCGCTACGCTTTCAGACTCTGCCGCACCTACTCTTGCGAGTTGGCCGGCAAGGAAGAAGTGGCCCATCAACTGGAGCACGAACTCGGCATCAGGTTCGGCGAGACCTCGGCCGATGGAGCCTTCAGCCTCGAATGGGCCAACTGCATGGGCATGTGCGACCAGGGGCCGGCCATGCTGGTGAACGAAGACATCTACACCCAACTGACGGCGGATAAAATCCCAGCGATCGTCGAAGCCTACCGCGCCCGACTTACCAGCGGCAACGGTAACGGCAACGCCCCGGTCTTACAGGCCCCTAATGCCCCCATGGGTGCTCGAAACGAGTTGACCTTTTCGACCATCCAAGCGGGCGAAGGCCTCAAAAAAGCCCTGGCCATGCCTCGGGTCGACATCATCGACATGGTGCGCGACGCCAAACTCAAGGGCCGGGGCGGCGCCGGTTTCCCGACCGGCATCAAGTGGAACTTCGCCGCCGCTGAGAAGCGGGGTCCCAAGTACATCATGTGCAACGCCGATGAGGGCGAGCCCGGGACCTTCAAAGACCGGCTCATCCTGGGCGAATACGCCGACCTGGTCATGGAAGGCATGACAATCGGGGCCCGTGCCATAGGGGCCTCGCTTGGGCTCATCTACCTACGAGCCGAGTACGGCTACCTGCGCTCCCATCTGGAGGAGGTCATCCGCAGGCGCAAACTCGCCGGTCTCCTCGGTTACAACGTCGGTGGGGTCGACGGCTTCAACTTCAACATCATGGTGGCCATGGGCGCAGGCGCCTATGTCTGCGGCGAAGAGACGGCCCTCATCGAGTCGCTTGAAGGATTCCGTGGGGAGCCGCGCAACCGGCCTCCCTTCCCGGTGGTGTCCGGGTTCTTGCACAGACCGTCGGTGGTCAACAACGTGGAGACTCTGGCTTGGGTCCCCTGCATCCTCTCCAAGGGAGTGGAGTGGTTCAAGAGCATCGGCACCAATGACTCCACCGGCCACAAGCTGTTCAGCGTCTCAGGCGACTGCGAGCACCCCGGTGTCTACGAGTTCCCCTTCGGGATCACCATCGCCGAGCTACTCCGCGAGGTAGGCGGTGAAGAGGCCAAGGCCGTACAGATCGGAGGCGCTTCGGGGCAGTGCGTCCCCAGGAAGGAGTTCGAGCGCCGGCTGGCCTTCGAGGATATCCCCACCGGAGGGTCGGTGATCATCATCGGCCCCGACCGTGACATGCTGGCCCTGGCCCACAACCTGCTCGACTTCTTCGTAGATGAATCCTGCGGGCAGTGCACGCCGTGCCGTCTGGGCAACACTAAACTACTCGAAGGGGTCGAGATGCTGCGCCAGGGCACCTGTACCCCGGAGTACCTGCGGGACCTCAAAGGACTCGCCAACACCATGCAGGTGGCCTCCAAGTGCGGATTGGGCCAGACCAGCTCGGTGGCGTTCATGTCCATCCTCGAGCATTTCGGAGACGAGATCAATGCCCGATAGACCACCCCAGCTTGATAGACAGTCCGATCTCGGTAGAGTGCCCGACAAATCGACCCTACCTACCAGACGGGCTCCGCTCAGCCAGCTCTTTCAACCCGACGTGGAGCCGGTACCGACTTCCTCCGAGGCCATCGGCGCAACCGTGTCGGTGGTAATAGACGGCATCGAAACCAAAGTGCCCATAGGCGCAACCATACTCGAGGCGGCGAAGGACCTGGGCGTCCGTATCCCCACCCTTTGCTACCATCCCGATCTTGAGGTCGCGGGTATCTGCCGCATATGTATGGTCGAAGTCGAGGGGCAGCGTACCCTTCAGGCCGCCTGCGCCTACCCGATCACTTCACCTCTCAAAGTCAACACATACTCCCCGGCAGTAAGGATCGCCCGTCGCCACGTACTCGATCTCCTGCTGTCTGAGCACTGCGGCGACTGTTATTCGTGCAAGCGCAACGGCAACTGCGAACTGCAGGCGCTGGCCGAGGAATACGGTGTCGACTCGTTCCGGTTCGGCCATGTAGAAACGCCGGCGCCTGTAGACGATTCCAGCTTCTCGGTAGTCCGCGATATGAACAAGTGCATCCGCTGCCGGAGGTGCGTACGCACCTGTATCGATGTACAGGAAGTAGGTGTACTTGAAGCCTCGAAGCGTTCCAAAGACGTTTTCGTCTCCACCTTCTTGGACAAGCCGTTGAATAACGTCGTCTGCATCAACTGCGGACAATGCATCAACCGATGTCCCACAGCCGCCCTGTACGCCAAGAATGCTTCCGACGACGTGTGGAAGGCCCTGGACGATCCCGACAAACACGTGGTCATCCAAACCGCCCCCTCTCCCCGGGCGGCGATGGGCGAGATGTTCGGACTTCCGCCCGGCACCACCGTCACATATCAGATGAATACCGCCCTTAAGCGGATGGGTTTCGACCACGTGTTCGACACCAACTTCGCGGCCGACCTCACTATCATCGAGGAGGGCACCGAACTCATCCTGCGGCTGTACAAGGCGCTCGTCGAAGGGGATCGGTCGGTAGCCCTACCCCAGTTCACCAGCTGCTCGCCGGGCTGGGTCAAGTACTGCGAGCATTTCTATCCCGAATACATCCCCAACCTATCCAGCGCCAAAAGTCCCCAACAGATGTTCGGGGCGCTCCTCAAAACCTTCTATGCTGAAAAGCTGGGGCTCGACCCGGCCAAGATCGTGAGCGTTGCCGTAATGCCCTGTACGGCCAAGAAGTTCGAATGTGACCGTCCAGAGATGCGCTCCAGCGGCTACAAGGACGTCGACTTCGGCATCACCACCCGCGAGCTCGGGCGCATGTTCCGGCAGGCCGGTTTGGACGTCCCCTCGCTACCGAAGTCCGATTTCGATGACCCCTTCGGCGGAGCCACCGGCTCGGGTCTCATCTTCGGGGTGACCGGCGGAGTCATGGAATCGGCGCTGCGGTCGGTGATCGAGCTCGTGACCGGTAATAAGGTTGAGTCCATATATGATCACGGAGATATCACACCGGTCCGAGGCTTCGAGGGGGTGCGCTACGCGGAGTTGACCATCGACGAGGTCGGCCCGGTCCCCGACCTACTGGCGCATCTGGTGCCCGACTGGAACTGGCTGAAGGGCGCCACCCTGAAGGTAGCCGTCGCCCACGGCACCGCCAACGCCCATAGGGTGATGGAGAACATCAAGTCAGGGGGTATGTTCAGCCAGTGCCACTTCATCGAGTTCATGGCCTGCCCGGGCGGCTGCCTGGGAGGCGGAGGTCAGCCCATCCCTACCAGCAAAGAGATCCGGGCGGCACGCGCTAATGCCATCTACGGCGAAGAAAGGACGCTGAGCGTTCGGAAGTCATATGAGAACCCGGCCATCATCCGCACGTACGAGGAATTCTTGACCGACGGACCGTGTGGACACAAGAGCCATGAGTTACTACATACATCGTACGTGATTCGAGGCAAATTCATCGAGTAGCCGGCCACTTACAGCGGTCCCAGCGCGGAGGCCGAGCACGCGGCGCTCAGGATATCCGGCGCCGAAACCAGGTTGTAGGACGGAGAGCCCCGGGGAACCGGGGCTCCTGCTTTCGGCTTGGAGCAGCAGGGCCGGGTCGGCCACCGGAGTTCTTAAATGGTCTGCTCCACCGATGCTATTGCGATCTCCAGGGCCGCCCGTGCCCAAGTGAATCTATCTTTGACCCTTGCGAAGCCTGGGCCTGAAGTGATGATCTTCGCCGTTCCGCGGATAAGGAAGCCCGCTCCCGGTCCTATCGTCCCCTCCACCTCGCGGGCGCCCACCGTCATGAGCACTCGTGCGTCCTTTTTCAAGTTCGCCTCGGTTGTGTTCATGCCTCCCATCGGCACCAACAGCGTTGCCAAAGTATCTGCCTCAGTCAGCTGGAGGTAACTGTTCCATGTGTTTACCAAATGCGGGCCCTCAGGCCCCTGGGTAGCGATCGCCACCACTCCTTCGTGCTGCAGCACTTCTTTCATCTTCTCCGGGATCATGCCGTCCTCGATTCGTCACGCCGTTTCTACTTCTGTAGATCTGAGCTGAAATGTTCATTCGCCGGAGGGAGGGCGAGCATCGCCAGGTCGACTGCCGGTTCTCCGTTTGAGAGACCAATGTACAGAAAGAGAAAGCCCTCCGTCGAGTTCAGCTTCGCTATCTTTCCAGGGATCACCGGCGAATTCAACCAGCGGTGAAGAGCGCGCCTCCAACAGCTTCACCCCCACCGGGCGACGGAGCACGGGATCGGGAGAGGCCGCCGGGCCGGAGGGCGTCTTTGGCCAGAGTGGCCGTACGGGCCACTTCCGCCCTGTATATGGAGGCGCCTTCGGGCGGCGCCAGAGCGACAGACGCTGGAACGGCCCGACGCCGGTCCGTCCGCCTCAGTGTATGCCAGTAGTGCGCACGAGAAGGCCTACTGCGGTTTCTTAGCGGTGATGGACGCCGAGAGGACGTAGTCGTCGAGCTTCCGCCCCGGTTGCCACTCCTGGATGAACTCCCGGCTCTGGTCTTTTGGCTCCACGTTGATGTCGACGAAGCCTGCCGCACGGAGCATATCCTTCACCTCACTGACGGTGGAGGCCCCGGCGATACAGGCCGACATCAGGCGCATGTCCTCCCTCCATTCGGGCGGCAGCACGGCCGTGGCCACCACGTCGCTCACCGCGAGGCGTCCCCCGGGCTTCAGTACCCTGAAGGCGTCGGCATACACGGCCGGTTTGTCGGGCGACAGGTTGATGACGCAGTTCGAGATGATCACGTCCGCCGTGCCATCGGCCACCGGGAGGTGCTCGATCTCGCCCAGGCGGAACTCCACGTTCCCGTAGTCCGACTTGGCCGCGTTCTCGCGGGCCTTGGTCACCATCTCCGGCGTCATGTCGACCCCGATCACGTGTCCCGTCGGACCCACGGCTCTTGCGGCGAGGAAGCAGTCGAACCCCGCCCCCGCGCCCAGGTCGACGACCACCTCTCCGGGCTTGAGCGCAGCGATGGCCTGTGGATTCCCACAGCCCAGACCCAGATTGGCCCCTTCAGGAGCTGCCGCCAGGTCGTCTTCGGTGTAGCCGAGCCTGAGGGACTCGTCGTACCCCGTCTTGCGGGTGAGCACCGCGGGATCGATGTCGTTCGCCGTGCGGTCGCAACCGCACGAAGACCCCTTCGACGCCAGGTCGGCGTACCGCTCGCGGACCGCGTCCCGGACTGTGTCTTTGTCCGTCTCTTCGGCTTTCATCAGGTCTGCTATCTCTCTCAGGTCGTTCAGTCGGACGGCCGGCCGATCACAGTCGGGCAACCCAGGTCTTGGCCGGGCCCCTGGTCGCCCTCCGCCCCCGCTTCATGCGGCCAGTAGCGGCGCTGGAACCACAGGGCTACGTTCACGAGCCCCAGCATCACCGGCACTTCGACCAAGGGCCCGATCACGGCGGCGAAAGCCTGCGCCGAGCCTAGTCCGAACACCGCTACAGCCACAGCGATCGCAAGCTCGAAGTTGTTGGAAGCGGCCGTGAACGACAGCGTCGCGCTCTTGCGGTAGTCCGCCCCTAGCTTCTTGCCCATGAAGAAGCTGACGAAGAACATGGCCACGAAGTAGAGAAGAAGCGGGACCGCCACGCGGACGACCTCCAGCGGGAGCCTGACGATGATGTTGCCCTTCAGCGAGAACATCACGAGGATGGTGAATATCAGCGCTACCAGCGTGAGAGGGCTGATCATAGGGATGAAGCGGCGGTGGTACCACTCCTTGTTCTTGACGCGGATGAGGACGAAACGGGTGAGCATCCCGGCCACGAAGGGGATGCCGAGATAGATGCCCACGCTCTGCGCGATCCGTCCGATGCCGACTTGGACCGCCACCCCCTGCAGGCCGAATGCACGCGGAAGCGCAGTGACGAAGACATAGGCATAGATGGGGTAGAAGACCACTTGGAACACCGAGTTGAAAGCGACCAATCCCGCCGCGTACTCGTTGTCGCCTTTGGCCAATTCGTTCCAGACGATCACCATGGCGATGCAGCGCGCCAACCCGATGAGGATGACCCCCTTCATGAGCGCCGGTTTGTCGAACAGCAGGAGGATGGCAAGAAAGAACATGAGCAGCGGGCCGATGACCCAGTTCTGGAGCAGTGAAAGCCCCAGGATCCGCCAATTACGGAAGACGTCTCCCAACTCCTCGTACCGGACCTTGGCCAATGGTGGGTACATCATCAGGATCAGGCCGATCGCGATGGGGATGGAGGTCGTACCGACCGAGGCGTCTTGGATCGCCCGTCCGATCTGTGGCCACAGGTACCCCGCCCCGACACCGACGGCCATGGCGAGGAAGATCCAGACGGTCAGATAGCGATCGAGAACCTTGAGGCGGGACATCCCATTCTTCCTTTTCGATCAGTCTGAGAAACGTCGAGCCGGCGTCAGAGGGCACCCACGAGCGTCTTCAGCCTGACGATGCCTTCCGGTTCAAGGCAGTAGCAGACCCGTGGCCCCGAGATCTCTCCCCGGATGAGGCCCGCCTCCTTGAGGATGCGCAGGTGCTGAGACACCGTCGACTGGGCCAAGGGCAACTCGTCCACGATCTCGCCGCAGACGCACGTCGTCCGACTGCCGAGAAGGCGGATTATCTGGAGCCGCGCCGGATGGGCGATGGCCTTGGCGAGCGCGGCCAACTCTTCATCAGACTCGCTCGGAAAGGCGCCCCGCAGGTCCAGCGGACTGCATTCCCGCCCGCTCATGACCGTTCTGTCTATCTCTTTATCGTTCATCGACGATGAACGATACTCCTGGGGAGGCATGCCGTCAAGAGAGGCCGGGCCCCAAGGAGAGGCTGAGTGATTTCGCACGCCGTTCCCCCTCCCCCAGCACGGCGTGCCGGTCCTCGGCACACTGGTGCTCACCCGCCCTTCAGCGCCGGCGCGGCCGCGCCCTCCGTTCGGGGAAGAACGTCTCGCACTCCATACCCAGGGCCGCGGCGGCCGCGGCCATCACCCGGTCGGCCGTGGCCAGGGTGGTGACACCCGCCGCCTGCATGACCCCCAGATGCATGGCGTCCAGGCTGCGGAGCGGGACCTCCGGATGCGCTCCCAGCAGAGACTCCGCGATGAGCATCGACTCCACCGTGTGGGGAAGCAGCACGATGTGTCCGGCGGCGATATCCCCTTCGAAGATGGCGAGGATCTTCCCCTGGGTGACCGCGTCGATGCTCCCTTCCCTGACCCGCCGGGCCGTGAGTGACCTCATCTCGATCTTGGTCAGCAGGCTGACGTACACGGGATATACCGACCTCACGTATCTCTCGACATCCTCGGAGCGCGATTCGTTCATATACCACTTGGCGAGTGCGCTGGTGTCGAAGTAGACGCCCGCCACGGCTAACCCCTCTCGCGGTCTTGGGAGACCAGATCCTCGCTCGGCACCGTGAGGTAAGGCATGCCCGCCCGCAGGTCGGAATGAATGGGAGCCTGCCTGGGCGGGCCCGGAGCCACCAACTTGGCCAGCACGCGACCGTGGCGGGTGACGAGGATCTCGCGCTCCTCCTCCACGATCTCGCCCAGCGAAGCGAGGGAATCACGCAACTCCCGGATAGACATACTCCGCACGGCGGCACCTCCCCCACATATGATCCTTGTGTCACATTTTATTACATTGTGTCATCTTCCGCCCCTGCTCCACCAGGCACGAGGACAGTCATACGCACGCCCCCACGTCCCCGCTCCCCGAATAATCTCCGCCCCTACCCTGTATTGTTCTATAGGAGGCACACAGACAGATGCAGGCACAGGCGAACATGGACACGTTAGACGAGCGGGCTCTGCTCACGCAGTGCCGGCAGGGCGACAGAGACTCCTTCGATCCCATCGTCCTTCGCTATATGCGCCAAGCCACCGGGTTCGCCCTAGGGTGGACGGGCAACCAAGAGGACGCCCTCGACCTCTCGCAGGAGGCGTTCGCCCGAGCCTACCGCTCCCTCGGCTCGTTCGACGCCACCAGACCCTTCTTCCCTTGGTATCACAAGATTCTCAGAAATCTATGCCTGAACCACATCTCAAGGGCTGCACGTCGGCACGAGGTCCCGCTGGTCGACGGAGAGGAGTTCGAACAAACCGGGTTGACGCCCCAGCAGCACGCCGAGCGCGAAGAGCTGCGCCGGCAGGTATGGCAGGCACTGCAGCGGCTCGACCCCGCGCACCGGGAGATCCTCATCCTGAGGGAGTTCCAACAGCTTACCTACGCGGAGCTGGCGACCGTCCTCGAGATCCCTCGAGGTACTGTCATGAGTCGTCTTCATGAGGCGCGGCGGAAGCTACGCCTGCAACTGGAACCCGTGTTGAAGAACCAGGAGCTCAGGGAGTGCGACGATGCCTAGAGACTGGATGCCTTACGTAAGCGCCTACCTCGACGACGAACTGGAGCCGGCGGAACGCGCCGCCTTTGAGGACGAGCTGTTGCGCGACCAGAAGCTACGCGAAGAACTGGAGGAAATGCAGAGCATGAAGAACTTGGTGGGCGGCATGAGACTCCGAGAACTCCCGGACAAAGCCTGGGACGATTACCGGGAGCGCACCTACAGTCGACTGGAGCGCCGGGTCGGCTGGATCCTTCTCTCCGTAGGGGCTATGGTCCTGGTGGGATACGGTCTCTACGAACTGGTGTTATTCCTGATCTCGGGGGCGGAGTTAACCTGGTGGATCCGCGTGGCCATCGGCGCCGTGTGTGTGGGATTGGCGATACTCTTGGTCTCGGTGATCAGGGAGCGCATATTCGTGTGGAAGCGAGACCCGTACAGGGAGGTCAAGAGATGATCATATGCACGAGTGAGAACGTCCCAGGCCGCGAGGTGGAACAGATCCTGGGCCTGGTGCGCGGGAACACCATCCGGGCCCGCCACGTCGGCAAAGACATCATGGCCGGCCTCCGTAACATCGTCGGAGGAGAGATCGCCGAATACACCAAGCTTATGGGAGAGAGCCGCGAGCAGGCTCTCGACCGCATGATCGATCAGGCGCGGATGCTGGGCGCCGATGCGATAATCTGCGTACGCTTCACCACCTCTATGGTGATGACCCAGGCCTCCGAGATCCTCGCCTATGGGACGGCGGTGAAGCTCAAGTAAAGACGGAGGGTAGGGCGAAGCTGCCGCATGGGCGGTGCGAACCACAGCAGCCGGGGCCGGGCCGGACGGCCCGCCGGCCGACGAGGAGGTGTGTGTTGTCCGAGGTCGTGTGCATCAAGACGTTCCCCTATAGGCCTGAAGCCGAGCTTGCCAAGAGCGCCTTGGAGTCCTATGGGATCAAGGCCGTCGTGACCGGGGACGATTGCGCCGGGCTGCATCCCGCAGTCGGAGTGGGTTCGGGCGGCGTCGGCCTGCTGGTGTTACATGGGCGGGCGGCGGAAGCACTGGAGATCCTCGAACGGGAAGACGACTGACCCAGAGGTCGCTGCGCCGCGCCTGACCAAGCCGCGGCCCGCCAGCCGACGTGTCATCCGGCCCTCACCCCGAGCTTCGCGGCCGCTTGGCCCAAGCGCTCATCGAGGGTGGCCAAAGGCACCCGTAGCTCCAACGCCAACTGGAGGTACGCAGCGTCATACGCCGATAGACCGTTCTCGCGGGCGATCTCGACGACCGCCGGCCAGGAGGGGTCGACCAGACGAATAGGGATCCTCAGGCTATCCAGGAACGCCTTCTCGAAACGTGAGGCGTCATCAGGAGCGAACCTGCACTTGCGGACCAGGATGTTGGCCATCTCATAGCGAAAGAGCGCGGGGGCTAGAAGGCGTTTGACTCCGACCAGTGTTTGTGCCCGGTCCGAAAGAGGCTCCCCGTAAGCGATGGCCGCCGCCACTGACGCGTCGCACACCACTCCGTCACTAGCGAAGGTCACGGTCTTCTCGAATCCAGCGCGTTGCCTGATCGGGACTAGAAAGACCCATTTCGCGAACCCGGTGGGCTAGCTCCTCCAACGTCATCTCGGGCTCTTCGAACGCAGCCGCCTCAACGATGGCACGCAGCTCTTTCTGAAGGGACCTATGGTTCCGCTCCGCCCGGGCACGTAGGCGCTGGAGCACCTCTTCGGGCACGTTCTTGATGGAGAGGCTCGGGCTCATCACGGCCTCCACTGAGGAATGGTTCTGTATTGGTTCCATTATAGCACCACTATCCTCCTCCCCTGGCCCCGATACAGAAGCGGGCGCCGTCCACCAGCGGGCGCGGCCCAGAGGTCACGACCGTGCACCGCATGGTGAGATCGTGCCTGTCGAGGATACGCCTTCGCATCCATCGAAAGTCGCATATTGGGGAGTGCTGCTCGTCGGCAGTGTGACCCTCGGCGACTCGGCCACGACAAAGCCGGCCGCGCGATTGGCGGCAATCGCGCTCTTCGTCTAACATGGGCCATATCCAACGTCTAAACCACACCCTTTCCGGCCGCCCCAGCGGGGAGGCCGTCGTCCAGGAGGATACCTTGGAGGACCCCACTCTCGTGACGTCGACCGCTACCGGCTGGTATGCGCTGCTGGGCAACCAGGTCAACGGTCCGTACACGTGGCCGGAGCTCTATTCGTTGGCCCAACAGGGTCATGTCGTGGCCCAGACCCAGGTCTGGCACGCGTCCCTGCCCGCATGGGCGGTGGCAGCTCAGATACCCGGCCTCATCCAGGGTGGCGCCGCACCGTTGGGCGCAGGAGACGCGGCGGCCCCGATGGGCGCACCCGCTTGGGCCGCAGACTTCCCGGTCGACGCACCTGCTTGGACCACGGGCGTCCCCGCGGTGGCGCCCGCGCTCAGCCCGGCTTTTGCGCCCACTCAGGACGACCGTCAGCAGCGCAGGAGGATGCTCATCGTGGGGTCGGCATTCGCGGTCGTCTTGATCGCCGTCATAGCCGTCTCGATGGTGCTGCTCTTGACGGGCGGCGGGCCGGACGGTCCCCGGAGTATCGAGGGCGAGAAGATCAAGGGGCGGATCGCCCAGGTCGGCGGGGTGGTGGTACGTGCCGATATCCCCGACGGTTCGGCCGCCCTCACGGTCGCCCCGGCAGCCGAAGACCTGTTCGAGGGCAATGCCGCCTCCGACGTGGTGACCATCGAGTACACCGAGCCTGTCGAGAGGCCGGTCACCGTCAGTCTGCCGCTGCGCGAGAACGACGGCGGCCTCTACAAGATGGGCGTCGGCAGCGAGGTCTACGGTCTCAACGGAGAGCCGACCATCCTCTACCGCTTCTACGACGTGGAGATCACCGACGGAGTGGCCACCGCCTCCTTCGTACCGGCCGAGGTGCTGGAGGCCCAGGTCCGTTTCCTCTCCAGCACAGATGTAGGGGTGCGCCCCTACTGGCTCCGTACGACGACGGCGCTCTTCTCCGTTGGGGAGAAAGTGGCCACCGGGCCCGACGGCACCACCCACTTCCGCTTCACCTATCCCAAGAAGTACAAGGATGGACGGGAGTACCTATCCCAGGACGAGCTTGTCGCCCTCTTCGACCTTTTCGAAGACGTGTTCGACATGTATCAGACACAGTACCAGTATCAGTACGCCGCCCGCACCAAGTACCCCATCGACATCTACGCGCAGCCGCTGGATGAGAGCGGCGACGGGTTCTACTCCCAGTGGGGTTCTGTGAACAACGGCTATATCACGCTCAACACCAGGCTGTTCTACATGGCGGGCAAGAAGGAGTTCGACCCCGACGCCGGTCGCTTGGGCAGGCTACCGGGCACCTTCGCCCACGAGTTCTTCCACCTCGTCCAAGCGAACTACACAGACCAGCGCAGCGCCTCCGCCTGGTTCGACGAAGCGACCGCCACCTATTTCGAGAGCCTGATGAAAAGCGGCACCCTCGACGCCATAGACACCATGGGTAACTGGAAGCGGATCTACGACGGCATCTTCCCGCCCGCCGATACCGCCGAGCACGGTTACGCGCGCATGCCCCTCATCGAGTTTCTGGCCGGCAAGACGGGCGGCCCCGATTTCATCCGCGACGTCTACAGCGACCATGACTCCGGCTGGGAGCAGACCATCATCGACGAGACCCAGCTCGATCCGGCAGATTATGCGGTGGAGTTCTACTCCGACCTTCTTCAACAGAAACTGACCAGCTACAGGTCTCCGGCAGGCCTCTTCTGGGGCACCGTCGACAGCGATGCAGACCCCGAAGGCCTGCAGGAAGAGCTCAACCGCGACACGACCGGCGTCTGTTCGCTCTGGCGGGTGGA
>JAXGNF010000050.1:0-17545 GCA_040768135.1 Thermoleophilia bacterium
AGGTGCCGGTGACGGTAGCCGGGGTCTACGAACGGGCCCAGAACCCCTGGATGCGCTCGGGGAGACGAACCATGTTCCTCACTCTGGAGGATGCCTACGGTCTCTACGAGTGCGTCTGTTTCGAGTCGAAGCTCCCCCAGATCGCCCCGGTGGTGGCCCGGGCCAGCTACTTCCTCGTCCATGGGAGACTGCAGAACAACCGTAAGCGGGGGCTGGCCATCGTGGCCGAGGAGGTGCTGGACCTGGAAGAGGTGCTGGCGCAGAGAAAAGCCGGGAGATCAGACGCCGGCCCATTGACAGTGCCGATCGCAGCCGGCGCACCGGGGTCAGGACGAGGAGGAACAGCCAGGCGGGTCATCCCGAAGAAGGTGGGGTGAGTGGTTCCCCGGAAACCTCGAGTCCGTCCAGATAGGCGCCGCCCCACCTTCGGCGGGCAATCGCCGTCTCCACCCTTCCCCAACAACACGAACCGAGCTCTCACCGATGAGAACCAGCGAAGCCTCGGGCAGCCAAGAGTACGGCAGTTACAGCGGAAGCCGAAGGTCATTAATGCACCTCTCGCGGACTTCGTCGTGTGTGAGCGCGTACCGGGAGCTGATGCTTCCCGGTCCAAGCGCAGAGCGGAAGCTGTCCGCAATAATCACTGGCGTGGACAAACCCCACTTGTGGTATGGGCTCCCGGTGTAGCTGGTGTTCGACGGGGACGGATATGCACGTCTGAGGGCGGGCCGGTATGTGTTGATCGCGTAGGTGGCCATTTCCTTCAGCGCCGAGTCACCTCCAGCTCCAGCCTCTGTCGCAGGCGCCAGACTGGCGAAGAGCAGCACCACTAAAACAACCAGCAGCACTGACTCCCCATTCGCCCAGACGCCGGCTATTGCCCTCAGAAACCCTGAGAAATATCTGACTCAAGGAGTTGCTGCCTCAGGTCGATTTCGAAATCATCCGGGTGATTGCTCTTTAGCTAGAACGCTCTTACACTCTTGGTTTGGCAAGTCACCCCAGTTCTTCTGGTGAACCGGCGGTAACAAAAGAAGAGAGCCAGTGGCGGGATACAAGCTTCGGCCCGACGAGTTTTTCGTGCTCAAGCACGATAACGTGCGCCACGGTGATGGATTTTGGGCGAATTACACTGACGAACTCATCCTTACCAGCCGGAATCTGGTGCTCATCAAGAAGGGCGCGTTCGGCAAAAACAAAAGCATTCTGGTATTCCCGCTGAACGAGATCAAGATTTACCAGGGTCATGCTCAAGCGGTTCTCGGCAAGCTGAAGAACGGTTCATGCAGCTTAGACGTGTATTTCCTATACGGCGTTGAGCAGTTCGGCTTCGTGAACAAGAAGGATGCCAACTTCTGGTCGCAGAAGATCAACGAAGTCGTCACAGGCGCTCCCGCCAAGATGGTTTCGCCCGACTCCTCGACAGCGGATAAGGCCACACAGGCCTTGAAGGACACGGTAGCGGCCTTCAAGGGTGCCTTTGGCAAGGCTGAAGTCCCTGTAGCAACCGTACCGGTGACACGTCAGTGCGTCTCCTGCGCTGCGACAGTCGCCGGCTTGCGAGGGCAGGCAGTCACCTGTAGCTACTGCGGCACCGCCAACCAACTCTGACCCGGAGGCGAGGATGCGGTGACTGCTTCGCCCGGAAGCTTTCGCGATCAGCTTCCAAGAGACCCTCTTAGCCAGGGACTTGTCTATACGTCTAGCCAGGTCCTGGTACACACCGGGCATTGGAATTAGATGACCGTACAAGTCCCGCTTGATGCCGGTTGCTGCACGCCTGCCTTTGTTCTTGGTTCGACCTTGACGAGAACGTCGCGAGAGAACAGACTAGCGCTGACCAGCTACTGGATGGCAACTCCCTTTCGGAAGGCTTGCTGCGAGTGCTTGGGGGCAGTCTTGCACGCAGTGAACCGATGCCGGACTACCGGGCGGCAGGCGGGGCGCGCACCTGCAGCTTCACGCCGACCGGTATCGGCTGCGGGGTGACGGTGACGCGGCAGTTGGAAGGAGCGTCCCAGGGTTCTCAACACACGGGAGGGAAGTACAGGTGAAGAAGCTAGTCGTACTCGCCGTCATGCTACCGGTCCTTCTGACCGCCTGTGGCGAAGCTAGCAAGTGCGGCGATACAGCGGCCATGCCAGCGTCTTCCAGTCATCTCGAGGGGGAGGCCTACCAGGACGTGGTGACCAGTTACGGTCCGCCGGCTTCACCAATGTCACGACAGCCACTATCGATGACTTGATTACTGGCTGGCTGACGAAGGACGGAGAGGTCGAGAAGGTATCGGTCAACGGGACGACCGAATTCCGGAGGAAGGTCGCCCTCCGCACACCTACTGCCGGAGCATGGCTTGCGATTCCTAGGACACTTCGACAACGCATTCGGATTGTCCGAGAAACCCGCCACCTTAGAAAACCGCTCTTGCCCTGCCTGCCCCCCACACTCGCGCGCTGGGCTCATGTGATCCTGACTCTATCCCTCAGATCCGCCGGCCAGTGAGGCCGGCCACCCTAGTTGATTCAGTTGTCGTTGAAACCGTTGACATCATCGAAATTAAGGTTTATGGTGTTAACAGTCAAGGGGTTAACGACTTCCGCCTGGTTGGCTGCGTGAGCTTCGCAGAACCGCTGGAGTATGAGTTCGCGTTTCGGAATGCATGGGAGCTTAACGATGAAAGGTCTGGTCGTCTACTACTCCGCAACCGGCAGCACCAAGAAGGTTGCGCGGGCCATTCACAAAGGCATGAGCGGGGTGATAGAAACCGACCTTGCTGCGGTGAAGGACATCGATCCCGATGAGGTCGCCAAGTACGATCTGGTCGGCATCGGCTCTCCTATCTGGTTTTTTCGGGAGACGGCCAACGTCCGCCTGTTCATGCACCGTCTGCCCCGTCTCGACGGGAAGCTGGGCTTCGTCTTCTGCAGCCACGGAACGGCGCCCCTCGGCATCTTCCATTCGATGGTGCCGTTCCTCCGGCGCAAGGGGCTCAGGATTATAGGATGGGGAGATTGGTACGGGTCGGTCTACCAGGTACTGCACGCCCCCAAGCCGTATTTCACCGACGGTCATCCTGATGGGGTGGACCTGGCCGAAGCAGAAGCCTTCGGCCGGGAGATGGCCGAGCGGGCCCTCAAAGTCGCAGCCGGACAGACCGAGCTCATCCCCAACATACCCACCGGTCCCGACGCCGACCTACCGTTCCATCCACACCCCATCGGCGAGCCCTTCCCAGGCGCGAATCCTACACGGGCCGTCGATGTCGAAACCTGCCTTTATCCGGACTGCACCCTTTGTGAGGACGTGTGCCCGGCCCACTGCATCCAACTGCTCAACGATCCCCCCAGTTTTGGCCCAGAGTGCTTCAACTGCTCACTCTGCAACCGCCTCTGCCCCACCGGGGCCATAGTACTTGAGGGGGAGGCAGCCAAGCGGATGCAACCCATCAAGCGTATTGATATGACCAAGTGCAGATACCCAGAGTGCAGGCTTTGTCTGACCTACTGCCCAATGGATTGCATCGACTTCTCTCAAGACCCCCCGGTCTTCACCCATGCCTGCGAAGGATGCGATCTCTGCTGGACGATCTGCCCCGAGGGCGCGATAGAGATCGTCAATCTAGAAGACACCCACGCCAAGATGTGGGAAGGGTTCACCAACGCCCGACACGACGGACAGAATCACCCCTTTCTGGAGATGCTCCGGCAGGCAGAGGCCAAGGGCAAGTTCCGCCCACTTGTAGAGATGGACGACATCGGTTGGGAGAGCCCCGTCTTCGACATAGCAAGAACGCCCCGCTTCGACATCCACGACCTTCTTGAGGAGGAGTAATGGCTTCATACGATCCGGCGGACTTCGAGACCCTTTATCCAGGCGTATACACCCCGCGCGAAGCGGACCTCGTCGAGCAGCGATTGGCCGAGAATAGGGCCCTAGAAGAACGCGGCGAGGTCGACCTCCAGGCGTTGGTCACCGGGCAATTATCGAAGGATGTAGCCGGCATCGGGCCTTCGCTCGATGTGACTGAAGCCATGGTCCGCTACAACAACGAGAAGTACGATCCTGACAACCGTCTACTGAACGACCGCGAATACGCCAAGGAGTTCGGCTATCCGGACATTATGGCCATGCCCTGTTACGCTGCTCACGATGACACGTTCATGGTCCCCTATCCGCCCGAGGCGCGGGACACTCTACTCGTCTCCCAGCTTGACCACTGTGTGACGAACTACCGGCCTGTGTATCCGGGCGACACCCTCTATCTCGTGACCAACCGGCGGCGGATGGCGGACCGCACGCCGGCCGAAGGCTCAATTCACAGGCACATGTGCCTAGAGACCTGTGGAAGCGTCTACAACCAAAGAGGTGAGTTGGTCAACGACGTCGTGTTTCATGTCTCCGAGAGCCTGAAGATATTCAAGGAAGGTAGACGCCCTTCAAAAATGGGCTTCAGCGACCTTTGGGAGGCCCCTGACTGGATGGCTCGTCCCGCTCATTACTACACCGACGATGACTGGGAGTTCATCAAAGGGATATGGACCAAAGAACAGCCGAGAGAGGCCGAGCCGCTTTACTGGGAAGACGTCAAGGTAGGCGATGAACCCAACTGGACGGTCGACGGCCCCATCGAAGCCTCAGTGGCACCTACCGCTCCCTACGGTATGGGTAGCGGGGGAAGCCGTACGCTGAAGAAGGAGATCCTCGACCCGGAATTGAGCAAAACGCTCATTCGTAGCGAGAAAGACGGCGTGTACCGCACAGCCGCCCCGGAAGACCACATACCCCCCGTACCCGACGGTGTCGTACCTTTCTTCATGGTCGACCCCAATGAAGGCGACGAGGGCGCCGTGGACACCAAGGATATCCACCGCCAGACAGACGAGAGGGCCGTCCTTATCAACTTCTTGGGCCGGGATATCGCCATACGCCACCTCAACAACTGGATGGGATACCACGGGTGGCTTCACAAGATACGTTGGAGCATCATGCCTGCGAAGGCTATGGCAGCTGGGGGCAAGCCGGTCCCGGCCAACCCTTGGCTTGAGGCCTTCCTCGACAAAGTGCCCCACATGAAGGGCAGAACCGGCACCGCCCACGGCCTGACCGGCGACTTAGCGCTCGTCAAGTCCTATGTATACGACAAATACCATTGTGACGGCGCCTTCTTTGCCGAACTGGCCTGGTGGATCGAAACCATCGACGGGGATATCTGGCTGGAGGGCGCGGCAACAGTGAAGCTGCCCTCTCGGCGTACCGGCATCGGAGTGTTAGGAAACCGCCCATGAAAGCCGCTCTATACGAAGACAAAGGCGTCTTCACCCTGGTAGATCGCCCCATCCCCCAGGCGGGGCCCGGCGAGGCCGTAGTTAAGATCGAGCTCTGCGGCATATGCGGCACCGACCTTCACATCTACTACGAAGGCGCGTTTCCCCCTGGGTTCGTCCCCGGTCATGAGAACGTGGGCACCGTCTTTCAACTGGGAGAGGGTGTACAAGGCTTCCAGGTAGGTGACCGAGTAGCAGCGGGGCCGCCCGGCTCTTGTGGGCACTGCTACTACTGCATCCACGGACGGCCTTCGCTCTGCGTGACCGCGATGAGTGAGACCAACGGTCTCAGCCGCGATGGTGGTTTCGCCGAATACATGCTGGTCAAGGACCCCGGACAGATGCTGTATGCCATCCCTGACTCGGTGTCGTTCGAAGACGCCGTGCTCACCGACACCGTGGCAACCGCACTCAGAGGCATCATCCAGTCGGCATTCAAGATGGGTGACAACGTTGTAGTCTCGGGTTGCGGGCCCATCGGTCTTTCGGCCGTGCAGTTGGTCAAGCTGGGTGGGGCGCGACACGTCACCGCCCTTGAGGTGGTGAAAGAAAAGCGCGACCTCGCAGCCCGATTGGGAGCCGACCTGGTTTATGATCCGGCGACCGACGGCGAGGCCTTGCCGGACCGCCTCCGTGATCTCTACAACGGGGTCGGCGCCGACGTGGTACTGGAGTGCGCAGGTGTAGCGCAGTCGCTTGAATTGTGCTTCCAGCTGGCCCGAGCCGGAGGCCAAGTGCTTAATCTCGGCGCAGGTGGTGAGCCGGTACCCGTAGTCCCAGCCCTTCTCGCCGTGCGCGAGATCGGCCTTGCTTCGAGCCTTGCCTACACTGCCGACGAGGCCAAGCTGGTTCTCAGCTATCTTGCCGACGGTCGGTTCAAGACCGCCGGTATGGTGTCAGACATCATTCCTTTGGCAGACATCGTGGAGAAGGGCTTGGAGCGACTGATGGCCGACCGTTCTCTCGTGAAGGTGGCAGTGGCGCCGTGACCGCCTCTCCTCCCGATGGACCTCACGCTCCCTTACCGTTCCCGGCTGAACCGGACGGGGTCGATCCCTCTGCCCTCAATGCCTTTCTCGCCTTCCGCAAGTTAGTGGATACCTTCCAATATATGGTGCAGAAGGACCTCTCGCAGGGGGGAACGCAGCCGGCACAGATCGCCGTCTTACGCCTGCTCGCCGACAACGACGGAATTTGCCAGCGCGACGTCGCAGAGGCGATGCGGCTCTCACGGGCGCGCGTGACCAGCATTCTTCAGACCATGGAGAAGGCAGGGACCGTCCGCCGCGTCCGTGATGAGGTAGATCAGCGCTTGACCCGAGTGTACATAACCGATCTGGGCCGATCGGTCGACCGAGAGAAAGCGGTCATTAGGGAGGCTCATATCAACAGCGTCTTCGGCGACATGTCAGTGGAAGAACGCGAGGACTTGGTCCGACGCCTAGACGACCTCACCCTGCGCCTGCAGCGCAGACTTCAACAGGATGGCACGGCCTAGTCACAATCATGATGGGTTCTATTGCGACGGGGCAGGAAGGCATCCCCCCCGCCTCAGTTTCTCTACGGGTCAACAGGGGCCTCAAGCGGTTCGCGCCGGGTCCCGCGGCAAAGGCAATAGATCAGGAGGTGTCGCGACATGGTGATTTGGAAGAAGAGGGCGCGTCGAGGGCTTCCAACCCTACTCGTGCTCGTACTCGTAGGCATGATGCTCATAGTGGCATCATGCGGAGACAAAGAAGCAACAACAACCACTGCGGGTGGACCGGCTACCACAGCCGGTCCTGAAACGACTACAGGCCCAGCACCGACAACCGGCGATACGACCCCACCCAGCGGCGGGGAAGACATTGAGAGAGTAGTCGTGGCCGTCTCACTCGAGCCGCAGATACTCGACCCGACCAGTAGCAAGTTCAATCCCATGAACTACCCTGTGTTGTCCAATATGTTCGACGCTCTGGTCAGTGTCAACAACACCGGCCAACCCGACATGGGCAAGGGTGTAGCCGACTCATGGACGATCTCCCCCGATGGTCTAGTTATCGAGTTCAAACTGAAGGCCGGGATCACCTTCCACAGCGGCGACCCGTTGACTGCCGCCGACGTGGTGTTTAGCCACGAACGGGCGCTGGCCAACAACCCCGAATACGGAGGACTCTTCGCCCAAGGCTTTGATCACGCCGAAGCAGTGGACGACCTCACAGTGAAGTTCGTCTTCACCACTCCCAACGTACTGTTCATGTACTCCGGAGCACCACACCTCTACCTGGTGTCGAAGGCCTACTTCGATAAGGTAGGCGAGCAAGAGTTCACGGCTAAGCCGGTTGGCACCGGCCCCTATCAATTCGTAGAGTGGAAAACCGGCGAGTTCATTGATCTGGAACGGTTTGACGGATACTGGGGTGAGAAACCGGCGGTCAAGACCGGGCACATGGTGTTCGTAGGGGATCCCATGACCCGAGTCCAGATGTTGCAGGCCGGTGAGGTGGACTTAGTAGATACGACGCCTTGGGATCAGGTGGGCCTGTTGCGCGACAAAGGCTTCAACGTCGCCATCCTTGACTCCGCTCCATCGATCGCTGTGCAATTCCACACCAAAAACCCGAAAGTCCCGTGGGGAGACGTGCGCGTGCGTGAAGCCATTGCCCTCGCCATCGATAAAGAAGCCATGCAGCGGGATATCTACCACGGTATTCCCGGCCTCGTCGCCTGGCCTGCGGAATGGGAAGTGGGATATAACCCTGAACTGAAGGCTTATCCTTTTGATATTGAAAAGGCCAAGAGCCTGATGGCCGATGCGGGGTACGCAGACGGGTTCAAAATGCCCCTCTACTTCCCCATGATGGGCGCTGAGATGCAGCAGGCGGCCGAAGCAGTTGCCCTCTACCTCCAGGCTCTTAAGATCACCTGTGACGTCCAAGCTCTGGAGATGGGCAAGATGATGGAGTCTATGCGCACCTGGGGCAGCGACCCCAACGCCGAGGTCGTCATCATCATGGGACCGATGATGCGCGGAGCTCCGGATCCGATCAATGGACTGCAACGGCAGTTCCACGGCAAAAACCCAATGGGTATGTATGCCAACCCGCAGGTGGACGCCGATATCGAACAGGGTCTCGTTACTTTCGACAACGATAAGCGGGGAGCGCTGATCGCCGATGCCTTCAGCCATATATACAAAGACGTCGCGGTAGCGCCCATCGTCGCCGGTGTCACTGCCTATGCCACCAGCACGGACTTGGTCTTTGTACCGGCCGCCATGGATCCGGCTGTGCTTTACCTGAAGAACATTTCTAAGAAGTAGCAAACGACGTTTTGTAGGCTCTCGAACAACGATCGGAGGGCGGCTCGGTTGGCCGCATCAGTGTCCGGCCGGAGCCGGGCTGCCCTCCCCTCGTATCTGCCGATGGTGAGACAGACAACGACGAAACGATCGAGGACGCGTGGCTGAAAGAAACGTCTACACTGAAGCTGAAGCGCAGATGCTTGAGGCTGAAGCTCGGAGGTTTGCCGCCCTCGAAGGCTGGTATACGCCCAAGAGCCCGATGGTGGCTACGGCTGAGTCGATCCGCCGAACCGGCCTCGGGGTCGATCCCTGGAATCCGCTGTGGCACGACCAAGCATACGCCGAAGGGACCCGCTGGGGCACCGTCCTTGCCTATCCTACGTATCTGGCCTTCTTTGGGGAGACCGGCATCTACGAACTCCAGGCTCCGGCCGAATGCGGCCGTCAGTACATGATTTGGATGGGCGAAGACTACGACCTCGGGCGCCCGATCGTGCCCGGAGACACTTTCCGCATATACCGGCGCCCACCTCAGATCTTCGACGTCACCCCCCCGAACGGTGACGGCCCGAGGGTCTATGGTCTGCTGGAAGGGGACCTCGACTACTTCGACCAGGATGACCGCCCCGTTGGACGGTTACGGAACTACGTACAACGTACTTTTCGATCAGACCCGCCCCTCGTCCACCCCATGCCCGAGTATTCCTACACCAGAGCTGAAATCGAGTACCTTGGCGGGTTGATGAAGGAGGAGGAGATCAGGGGAGCAGCCCCGCGCTACTGGGAAGACGTGCGGGTGGGTGATTACACCAAGCCCATCGTCGGTGGACCTACGACCATGGCCTCCAATTCGCTGGTTTCGGCCATAACTCCTGACCTGGGCGACTTCTTCGAGCATACCCGCCATTTCTACCTGAGGTCGCTCGGTGACGAGCTGGGACCAGAATTCATCCCCAATCCGGCCGATCCGGCAGGCGGCCACTATTTCATCCGGGGCGGACCCATGGGCAGACACTATTTCGACCTGGCCGCCCAAGCCGAGGGCGAGCCTTGTGCCTGGCTGTTCGGTGTGGTCTCTCGCTTCTCGCTTCTACGCGTACTTACCAATTGGATGGGTGATGACGGGGTATTGCGTCGCTTTTGTTGGCGCCACATGACCCGCACTCGCGTCGGCGACGCCATGGTGGGTTGGGCGAAGGTGACGGGAAAGCGTATCGAGGGTCGGGAGCACCTGATCGACCTCCATGTGTGGCTAAGAAACGCGCGGGGCAATGTGTCCGAAGCGGCAGTGGCCACAGTCTCTTTGCCTACGCGGTCTCAACCCGCGCGGGAAACGAGTCCGGACGCGGCAGCGGCCGCTTCGCGGGCGGCCGCGCCCAAAGTCGAATCGGCGCCTTGGTTGAGGGCGAAGGCCGCATCCCCCTCTACGGCTCCTTTCAACGTCGGTGATCGGGTGCGCATCAAACCCCAACCCGAGTGGCCCACGCCACCCGGTTTCAGATTTGCGGGCGCCGAGGGTGTTGTCGTGAAGTGGGTGCACTACGATGATGCCATGGTCGACTTCAGAGACGTTATTGTCTGTGTGCAACTCCAAAGAGCCCAGGAGGACGGTCGGGCATATATAGGGGGCTCCTTGCTTTTCCGGCCCGACGACTTAGAACACACTACTTAGAACACGCCTGAGATGTTGCGAGCGACCGGAGACAAGTAGGTGAAGCGTTTTATCGTCAAGCGGTTATTCTTGGCGCTGGTCACGCTCTTTGGAGTAAGCCTGATAGTGTTCGTCGCAGCCCGTATGACCGGCGATCCTGTTCTCTTGTTCGCACCGACGACGGCTACTGAGGAGCAGTTGAACGAATTACGGGCGGAGATGGGGCTCGACAAACCCGTTCCTGTGCAGTATTTGATCTTCGTGCGCGACGCCCTCAAGGGCGATTTCGGGACATCCTTGCGATACAGCCAGCCGGCCATGTCTCTGGCCCTCAAGAAGATCGGGCCGACCTTGGAGTTGGTGGCCTACTCCTTCATCATCGGCGTCGTACTCGGCGTCCTCCTCGGCATCACTTCGGCGACCAAGCCGGGGTCGATCCGAGAGCGGGCCGGCACCACTTTCGCCATGCTCGGCCTGTCGGTTCCGGGGTTCTGGCTCGCGGTGATCCTTATGCTGGTGTTCTCGGTGCACCTCCAATGGTTCCCCACCAGCGGACGGGAAGTCGCCTTGTCGAGGGTCTTGCCGACGATCTCAGTAGCTTGGGTCTCGGTCGCCCAGATCATGCGGGTCACACGCTCCGCCATGTTGGAGGTTCTCGGCAGTGACTACGTGAAAATGGCCCGGATCAAGGGGCTGCGAGAACGAACGGTCATCTGGAAGCATGCCCTGCGCAACGCACTGGTGCCTGTGCTGGGTATCTCCGGTTTTCTGTTCGCGATGCTGATCGGTGGCCTCGCCATAGTCGAAAGCATTTTCCGGTGGCCCGGTATTGGCCAAATGCTTATCGAGGCCGTCTTCGCCCGCGACTTCCCACTGGTCCAGGCAGCAGTCATCCTGGTCTCCGCCATCGTCATCCTTACCAATCTGGTCGTCGACCTTCTGTACGGGGTCATCGACCCACGGATACGTTACGAATGATGTTGCCTCGAGTCTTCACACGGATGTTGGGATGGGACACGCCTAAGGCGACTGCCGACGGCGTGCAGACCGTCGACCTTGAGAAGCTGCAGTGCCGCCTGGGCCGCGGACGACGGCGGTGGCCGATCGCGGCGATGATCCTGTTGGCCCCGTTGGTCATCTTCGGTCTTTTCGGATCTTTGTTGGCTCCCCACGAGATCATGGGTCCTCCCAATCCGGCTAATGCATTGCGGCCTCCGGCGTGGATGGATGGCGGTAGTTGGTCGTACCTGTTGGGCACAGACAAACTCGGTAGGGACTTACTCAGCGTACTGATGGTCGGCGCTCGGACTTCACTGATCGTGTGCGTGGTAGGAGTGCTCTTCGCCGGACTGATAGGCATCGTGCTTGGGCTCCTCGCCGGCTATTTCAGCAAATGGGTGGACAACGTCATTATGCGGGTGGTCGATGTCGTGATGTCGATCCCCGGAATCCTTTTCATGCTGTTGTTCGCCGCGGCGTTGGGGCCAGGTATCAAAACCATAATCATTTCCATGGGGCTGCTGATGTGGTGCGGCTACACACGCGTGATGAGAGGCGAAGTGCTGAGCGTAAAAGAGCGCGAGTTCGTCTCTATGGCGAAGGTCATGGGGGTGAGCCGCCCGCGTATTCTGTGGCGGCACATCCTTCCGAGCGTGGGTAGTACGGTCATTGTCATGGCCAGTCTGCAGGCCGGGGGCGCGATCATGATGGAGGGCGGCCTTTCTTTCTTAGGACTGGGCGTGCAACCTCCCTACACCACCTGGGGCCGCGTCATCGCTGAGAACAGGAACGTCATGAGCACGGCTTGGTGGGTGCCGGTGTTCTCCGGCCTGTTGCTCATAATGGCCATCTGGGGCTTCAACGTCCTGGGCGACTGGCTGCGCGACGTGCTCGATCCCAAGCTGAGGCGCCGCTGATGGACACAACGGACGACAACCAAGTATCGGTGATGGGAGCAATGGGCGACAACCAAGCGTCGACGACAATGCCGGCGGTGCCTGCAGAGAAGGACCCGGCAGTCGACCATGGGTCGCTGTTGGAGGTCCGAGATCTGCGCACCTACGCCTTCACCAAGGCAGGCATAGTGCGGGCGGTCGACGGCGTCTCGTTCACAGTGCGGGCGGGTGAAGCTATGGGACTGGTGGGTGAATCGGGCTGCGGCAAGAGCATGACCTGTCATTCCATCATCGGATTGCTCCCGCCTGCCGTGCGCACCATAGGCGGCCAAGTGCTTTTTGAGGGAGAGAACCTCCTGGCCAAGCCGCAAGATGACCTGGTCCGCTACCGGGGCAAGAAGATCGGCATGATCCTGCAGGACCCCTTGATGTCGTTGAACCCGGTCTTCACCATCGGCAACCAAGTGGCGGAGGTGTTGCGCTTGGACGAACCGCGTCTGGGCAAGGAGAAGGTTAACAAAAAGGTCGTCGATATCCTGACGCGGGTGAAAATCCCCTCCGCCGAAAGGCGGCTCCGCAACTATCCCTTCGAGTTCAGCGGCGGCATGAGGCAGAGGGTCGTCGCAGCCATGGCGGTGGCCCGCTCGCCCAGACTACTCATCGCCGACGAACCCACAACGGCCCTCGACGTCACCATCCAAGATCAGTTCCTGCGGCTGCTGAAGGACATGCAAAGAGAATCAGGCATGGGTCTGATCCTCGTCACGCACAACCTAGGCATCGTGGCCGAGGTGTGTGACTCAGTAGCCATCATGTACGCGGGACGTCTCGTCGAGAGCGGCAGCGTCATGCGCGTGTATAACGAACCGGCCCACCCCTACACCCGAGGTCTGATGGACGCGCTCCCCAGGCTCGGGATACGGCAGAAACGTCTCTACCAGATTGAGGGAGAGCCCCCCGACCTCTGTGGACTGCCAACGGGATGCCACTTTCATCCGCGCTGTACCCTGGCTGACGATCGGTGCCGCCAAGAATACCCGCCCATGCGCACCCTAGCTTCAGGAGGACGGGCGGCCTGCTGGCGAGTCGAAGGGGAGGCGTCCGAGCAGTGAGCACCCTTCTGGAAATCAAGGATGTATCGAAGGAATACCGGATCCCGGTAGGCGGGTTCATTCTTCGTAAGTACAAGCCGTTGCACGCAGTCGACGGGGTTTCGCTGAAGATCGATGAGCGCGCCTGTTTTGGCATCGTGGGAGAGACCGGTAGCGGCAAAACAACACTGGCCAAACTGATTCTCATGCTGGAGAAGCCGACGGGCGGTTCCATTTCGTTTGAAGCTCAGAACCTGAAGGACTTCAAGGGTGACAAGACCCTCTGGTACCGCACCCGGGTCCAGACCGTATTCCAAGATGCCGGCAGTTCTCTCGACCCACGTATGAAGATCAAAGACATAGTGACCGAGCCGCTCAAGGTCCACGCCCGGGCCCTCTCGCGCAAGGAGGCGAGACTCAAGACCGAGCAGGCTCTCCGGAGAGTCGGCCTCGGCAACGAGATACTGAGCCGCTTTCCTCATGAGTTGAGTGGCGGGCAGAAACAGAGGGTGGCCATCGCCCGAGCCCTCATCCTAGAACCATCGCTGGTGATTCTCGACGAACCCGTCTCGGCCCTCGATGTCTCCATCCAGGCGCAGATACTCAACCTCTTGGCCGATATCCGTGAGGCCAGCGGGTTGACCTACCTCATCATCTCGCACGACCTTGCCATGCTATACCATCTGACCACCGAGGTAGCGGTCATGTACATGGGCAAGATCGTAGAGATGGGCGACACCGAACAGGTCTTCCTCGACCCACAGCATCCGTATACCCAAGCTTTGATCGCCGCCATCCCCCAGCCTATCCCGGGACGGATCAAGGAATGCGCGGCCCTACTGGGCGAAATCAGCGATCCACTTGACCCCCCGCCGGGTTGCCGGTTCTATCCGCGCTGTGCCGTCCGCTCAGAGGAGTGCCTGAGTAAGATGCCTCCGTTGCGGCAGTTGACGGCAAATCACGCGGTGGCCTGCTTCATGACCGACCGCGCAACAGCAGCCTGCTAGGCGGCCGGGACCGCCGCCATCTCTTCCGGCGAGAGACGCCATGCCGTCCCCGCCTGCACGTTGATCGCCACCTGCTCCGGAGTGGTCGCTCCGGCGATGACAGAAGCCACCCCTTCTTGAGAGAGCAACCAGCCGAAGGCCAGTTCGAGCAGCCTGTGTCCCTGGCCGTCGGCGAATGCTGACAACCTCTTCACCCAAGCAAGGTTCTCCTCGGTGGCGACCGACGCAAAGCGGGGCATCGCGACCAGCCGCGAATCCTCGGGCCACTCGCTTCCTTCCACGTACTTGCCTGTGAGCAGACCTGACTCCAGGGGAAAATAGGGGACGATCCCCAGACCGTGTTTGCGGAGCGCCGGGACCGTCTCCTGCTCAACCTCGCGGGCCAGAAGGTTCCAATGGATCTGGTCGGCCACAAACCCCGAAAAACCCAGCCTCTCAGCGGCCGTCACCGCCTCCTCAATGAGTTCCCGTCCATAGTTGGAACAGGCAACATGGATCACCTTACCGGATGCCATCAGCTCCATTAGGGCCTCCAAGGCCTCCTCCACAGGGGCTGCGGGGTCCGGATGGTGTTGGTAGTAGAGGTCAATGTAGTCGGTCCCCAGCCTACTAAGACTTATGTCACACCCCTCGAGAATGCGTCTACGAAGGACTCCCGGCCGGTACGGCTCCTCCTCCGGACGGGCCGCGAACTTAGTAGCCACTACCACCGATTCTCGCCTACTTCCCAAGGCCTTCCCCAGGAACGCCTCCGACTGCCCCCCTCCGTAGCTCTCCGCCGTGTCGAAGTGCGTCACCCCGGCGTCGAGAGCGGCATGCACCACAGCAGCGCTCCGACGCTCATCCAACTTCATACCGAAGTTGTTACATCCCAGTCCGACCACAGATACCTGTGGACCATTGTTTCCCAGTCTACGAGCCTCCATGCCGTCCTCCTGTCTGAGCCCTACAACTGCTTCCGACCAGAGTCTACTCAGTCCGTGAAACCACGAATCATCTGCAGCCGCGGGGCACTATCGGCCACACCCACTGCGTCAAACGGCGGTGAAAACCGCCTTGGCGGCCCACCGGTATCCGTAGCCTTCTCTTCCCTTATGAGCCTCACAGTATTCGTCGGCGCGGGTGGCACATCGACGTCGGAAGTGCGGCGGCACCGCCCGACGCGGTCGACTACGCCTCTTCCGCACCAGCACCGTCCTCCCGTCCAACGTCTTTGCCGAAGGCGGCCACCCTGAGTTCACGAAAGGCCTCGACAAACCCCGCCGGCGTGTAATGGGCGTTTAGACCACTAGTATTGGGGAGCAGCCAGATCCGTGAGCCGGCGATCAGGTCCTCCTGTCGTCCCGGTGTCGCCTTTCGCCGGCCGAAAGCAGTGGCGTAGGCACCGATGCCCACGAAGGCCGTCCAACGGGGAGCATGGCGAGCGACTATGTCTTCGAGTATGACCCTCCCCCTGCGCAGTTCTTCGACAGAAAGTTCGGAGGCCGATGCAGTCGCTCGACTCACCAGGTTGGTTATGCCCAAACCCAGTGCCGGCAGATCGCGCTCTTCTTCTGGGCGGAGCAACCGCGGGGTAAAACCGGCCCCGTGAAGGGCCGGCCAGAAACGGTTACCGGGACGAGCGAAGTGATGACCTACGGCGGCCGAATAGAGTCCCGGGTTGATCCCGACGAACAGCACGACCAACCCGGGAGCGAGCACATCGGCAACCGTGCGGCCGACCGCGGCTTCGAGATCTGCTCGGGTAGGCTTGGCCAAACCCGGCACGTCCTCATGCCTCTTCTGAAGGCGAAGTGGTGACAGCCGCCTCGTGCGCCTCGCCCGGTGCTCGACGCCCTGGACCCACTAACGAAGCAATCACTCCCAGCACGCAGAGTGCGGCGAATATCAAGAAGAGTATCCGGACGCTGGTGAGGAGGTGCACATGATCCGAGGGCCCGATCTCGTGTCGACCCACAATGACGGCCAGTACTAAGGCGGCGATACCCAGACTGAAGCTCTGCCCAGCTACGCGCATGGTGGCGGAAGTGGCGGCCGCCACCCCCACGTACCGTTGCTCAACGCTCTCCATGATCGTATAGATGATGGGGGAAGAAAACAGCCCAAAACCCAACCCGAGAACGCAAAGGACGATGATCAGATACCAATAGGGGGTCGTTTCTCCAAGAAGCGCGAAGGCGAACAAGCCGACTGCACAGAGAGCCATGCCCGTAGAGGCCACCAAGCGGGCCTCCAGTCGGTCTGCCAGACGCCCCGCGATGGGAGAGACCACCGCCTGCACAAATGGCCCCGTAACCAGCACGAAACCGGCGGTCTGGGCACTCAGACCCCGGTTGTACAGTAGATAAAGACTGATGAGAAACGACATAGCCGTGGTCGCGGCGTAGTTGATGAATGAAGCCGCATTCGCGGAGGCGAAGACCCGGTTACGACGTAGAAGGTCCACGTTAAGGATAGGATCCGCCGCCCGCCCCTCCAAGCGCACGAACACGGCCAGTCCGATAAGACCGGCCGCGATCAACGCGTACCCGACGACCCCGGGCAGGTACGAGAATCCGATAATGAGGGCCGAAAGCGCACATACCCAGGCGATGGAACCCCCGATATCAAAAGGAGCGGTCTTCGCTTCGCGCCATTCCACCCCCCGCAGACTGCGCAGCGGAACGAGCAGGTTCAGAAGGCTGAAAGCCCCGACCACCAGAAAAAGTCCCCGCCAGCCCAGGTTGTCCGTGATAATGCCGCCCAGCACCGGACCCAAGGTGATCCCAAGATAGACTCCGGCCACCTGTACGCCGAGAGCCCGACCACGCGTCTCGGGCGGGTAGGCGAGGGTCACCATGGCTACGGTAGTCGAGAAAAGGAGCGCGGAAGCGACACCCTGTAGCGCCCGAGTGAGGATGAGTACCGCCCCGTTCGGAGCGAACGCGGACGCAAAACAGAAGACTGCAAAGGCGGCGAGTCCCGCATTGTAGACCATCTTGCGCCCATGGATGTCGGCCACCCGCGCCACCGGCATGAGCAGGGCCCCGGTAGCGAGGATGACCGACAAAGTGACCCAACTGATGGCGACGGCCGAGAGGTCGAACTCCGACGCGATCTCCTTGAGAGCTACGTTGACGCCCGACATCACGAAGGCGGTAACAAAACCGGTCGCCGTCACGGCGGCCAGAAGCATCTGCTGTATCGACCGTTCCATCACCAGAAGGTTAGCAGGCGCCGGCGCACGCGACGATACCGGCCTGGCCTCATGCATGCGGGATCAGGGCCGAAAACGGCCCCGATGCACAAGCCTAG